>NZ_CP040781.1:1500000-1800000 GCF_013463155.1 Staphylococcus sp. 17KM0847 | reverse complement strand
GATGTTACATTACCAGATGGAACAGTAATAAAAGATGTACCGGTAGACAAAGAAGGTAACTGGACAGTGGAAGTACCAGAAGGTACAACATTGAAAGAAGGCGACAAAGTCACAGCAGTGGCGAAAGATGCCAATGGCAATACATCAAAAGAAACGACAGTAACAGTAACAGATACAATGGCACCAGATGCGCCAATGATTAATCCAGTACAACCGGGAGATAAGACAATCTCAGGAACAGCAGAACCAAATGGCAAAGTAGATGTTACATTACCAGATGGAACAGTAATAAAAGATGTACCGGTAGACAAAGAAGGCAACTGGACAGTGAAAGTACCAGAAGGTACAACATTGAAAGATGGTGACAAAGTCACAGCAGTGGCAAAAGATGCTAACGGTAATACATCAAAAGAAACGACAGTTACAGTGAAAGATACAATGGCACCAGACGCACCAACAGTAAATCCTGTAAAACCAGGAGATAAAGTTGTATCTGGTAAAGGTGAACCACATGCTAAAATTACTGTTAAATTCCCTAATGGTAAAGAAGCAACAGGTACTGTAGACAAAGATGGTAACTGGATGGTAGATGTTCCAGAAGGCACAATGCTTAAAGACGGTGATCAATTAGTTGTGATTGCAACTGATGAAGCTGGAAATACATCTGAACCTACTGAAGTGATGGTTAAAGGTGATCAAGATGTGATGGCACCAGAACATAACGAAGATATGGATCAAGGTAAAGAAGATATGAACCAAGATCAAAACACATCTTCGAATACAGGTGGCACATCAATGCCTAAAGCAAGTGAAAATAACCAAAATATGAAATCATCAAAAGCAATGACAAACAACAATGGTAAAAAAGCGAAAGAATTACCAGAAACAGGTAATGAATCAGCTAACGCAACATTGTTTGGTAGTTTAATTGCAGCACTTGGTTCATTATTCTTATTCGGTAGACGTCGTAAAGAAAATGAAGAAAAATAATAAGTGGTGAAACACTTATATCAAGATAAGACTCGAGCATCAGCTCGGGTCTTTTTTTGTTTAAAACATTAACTTTTTAAAAATTTTTAACAAAGTTAATTTTCTTGAAAATATATTCAAAAAGGAATAATATTGAATTAAGTTGAATGAGGAGGTTTTGTTATGAAAGCAGCAGTATGGTACGGTCAAAAAGATGTACGTGTAGAAGAAAGAGCACCTAAGACATTACAAGCCAATGAGGTTAAAGTCAAAGTCACATGGGCAGGCATTTGTGGTACAGATTTACATGAGTACTTAGAGGGACCTATCTTTATTTCGACAGAACAGCCAGATCCATTTTTAGGTCAAAAAGCACCTGTCACTTTGGGACACGAGTTTGCAGGTGTTGTTGAAGAAGTTGGAGCAGACGTTACAAAATACCAAAAAGGTGATCGAGTCGTTGTAAATCCAACTGTATCAAAACGTGAAAAAGAAGAAAACATTGACCTTTATGATGGTTATTCATTTATTGGACTTGGAGCAGATGGAGGGTTTGCACAATTTGCGAATGCTCCAGAAGATAACGTGTATAAGTTGCCTGATAATGTTTCAGATAAGGAAGGAGCACTTGTAGAACCTACTGCAGTAGCTGTTCAAGCGATTAAAGAAGGAGAAGTCTTATTTGGAGATACGGTAGCCATTTTTGGTGCAGGTCCTATTGGATTGTTAACAGTGATTGCCGCAAAAGCAGCTGGAGCAAGCAAAATCTTTGTATTTGATTTATCAGAAGAACGCCTTGCTAAAGCGAAAGCACTTGGTGCGACTTTTGCAGTTAACTCCGGAAAAGAAGACCCTAAAGCTGTTGTTGCACAACACACAGAAAATGGTGTAGATGTGGCATTTGAAGTTGCAGGTGTAGGACCAACATTAGAAGCATCAATTGATGTAACAAGAGCGCGTGGTACAGTTGTGATTGTTTCAATCTTTGGTCATCCTATTGAATGGCATCCTATGCAGTTAACGAACACAGGTGTAAAACTCACATCAACTATTGCGTATACGCCGACGACATTCCAACAAACAATCGATTTAATTAGTGAGGGGAACTTAGATGTTAAGGAAGTCATTACTGATGAAATTGCATTAGATGATATTGTGACATCAGGTTTTGAACAGCTTGTCAACGATAAATCACAAGCTAAAATCCTCGTTAGATTATCTTAATATCACAAGCTAAAATCCTCGTTAGATTATCTTAATATCACAAGCTAAAATCTACTTTAGTAGACAGGGCGACAAAACTGATATCAAATGGTTTTGTCGCCCTGTTTTTATAACATGCCAATAATTTTAAGCAAGATGAGGCTAGCAATGATGAGTGCAGTCCAAGTGAGTAGACCAAGTAAGACGGGTTTAAGTCCTGCACGTTTGAACTGGCTAAATTTTACAGTTAATCCTACACCTGCAAGGGCAATTGTGATGAGGAAAAGTGCGAGTTGTTTAAATAACGTAATCATAGGTGTCGAAAAATGAAAGATTGAACTGATGAGTGCTGCGATTAAAAACCAAATAATAAATGAAGGAATGGCTTTATACCAAGAACGTGTTGTATGGGTGTGAGACGTGTTATGTTTAGCCATCCATATTGCCAATCCAATTGTAATAGGGATGATAAAGAGTGTGCGTGTTAATTTGACAATCGTTGCAACTTCTAATGCTTCATGCCCATAAACCGCACTAGCCGCGACAACACTTGATGTGTCATTGATGGCTGTCCCTGCAAAAAAGCCGAATGTTTCCTGATTCATGTTAAAGAGATGACCAATGGGTGGGAAGATGATAACACCTACTAAATTAAAAAGAAAAACGGTAGATAAACTTAATGCAATGACGTCTTCTCGTGCGCGAATCACAGGACTTGTTGCAGCGATGGCAGAACCGCCGCATATCGATGTACCTACTCCGATCAAAATACCTGTATCAGTGTCGATTTTTAACAACTTAATGAGCAATATCACGATACCGAAGCAGATGAAGAGCGTTAAGATTAATATAGGTAAGGATTTGAGCCCAATGGATCCAATGGATTGAAAGCTTAATGTGAATCCGAGAGTAATAATGCTGTAATGCAAAATCTTTTTACTGCTATATCGAATACCGGGTGTAAAGGATTGAGGTACACGCCATAAATTGTTAATTAACATACCGATGACTATTGCAAAAACAGCACTGCCAACAATTGGAAAGTATTTGCCAAGATATGTTGATATGATTGCAATACTCATTGTGAGGAGTAATCCTTTTATTTTAGTCATAAGTCGATCCCTTCTTTAATTTTTTAAATGTATCTCTTGCTTGTCTGTAATAAACATATGTCCGGGTGCATGGGTGATGACAAGTTCGGGCTTGGTTTGTAAGGCAACAGATTGAGGTGTTACCCCACAGCCCCAAAAGACAGGAACTTCACCTTCTCGCAAAGTTACAGGTTCTCCAAAGTCAGGCTGTGATAAGTTTGCAATGCCGATTGTTTGAGGGTCACCGAGATGTATAGGCGTCCCATGTGTTGCACGATAATGATTTGTGATTTCGGTTGCTCGGATGGCCTGTGTAGGTGTCATTGGACGCATACTCACGGTGACAGGACCATGGAAAATACCAGCTGGTTTAGTAGGGATGTTAGTGACATACATCGGGACATTATGCCCTTCTTCGATATGCCTTACTGGAATGCCAGCTTGGAGTAAGGCGTGTTCAAATGAAAAGCTGCAACCGATTAAAAAACTAACCATATCTTTAGTGTATAAATGGGCAATATGATCTATTTCCTCTACAAATGTCCCATATCGATAAACACGATAACGCCCAACATCATAGCGTATATCTGCGTGTGGTGCAAAATCTGGGAAAGAGGTTGCGCCGGTTTCAGAAATATCAAGGAGTGGACATGATTTCGGATTGCGATGACAAAACTTGACAAAATCATAAGCATATCGCTCAGGCAAAATAACGACATTTGCTTGGATAAAGCCATGGGCAATGCCACTGGTAGCTTGTGTGATGTCCTTATAACGAATCATGCGACGTGCTTCAGTAGGTGTTAAGGTTGAAAGATTCATATTCGACAGCCCCTTTGTTTAAAATCAATGTTAGATTAAGTATAAAGTTTAAAATAACACTGTGCAATGTAATGAAGTGACATAATGATTCAAACAATTTATACTATTTCTACAAAATTATATTGACAAATCACATGTTTACTTGTATAGTTTGAATTATCAAAAAATAAGACGATTGATGAGTAGTATTTGTAACGTGTAGCATTCAGAAAACTAACGGAAGATGTAAGTTAGTACACGCCAAAGATGAATTGGGCAATCGTGAGTAAGAAAAGTGAAATAGAGCGATTAAAGTGAACATGTAAATCATGTTAATTAAGGTGGCACCACGGTAACGCGTCCTTAACTATGCGTTATGTGGTGTTTTTTGTTATTTTCTGTGAGGATAAAGGGAGTAGTAGTGAGTGAAGGTAGTATCAGAAAGTGAACGGTTGATGAGAGTTCGCACCTGCTCAGTATGAAATGGGTTTATCTGTAAGCAGCCAATCGAATGATGATAAGAGTGGGTAGTGATTGAACTATCAAAAGAGGTGGTACCGCGTATGAACGTCCTTGTGTAGGAAGTTTATATGCGGTTATTTTTATGTATGAGGAGGATGGGAAAATGGAAGTATGTTATCAAATATTAGATGCGCCAGTGAATCCCGAAACATTAGCGCGTCATAAACCCCATAAAATATTATTTGAAAGTGCGACAACAGCACAAACTAAGGGGCGCTACTCGATGTTAGCTTTTGATGCCTATGGTGAGGTTATATTGACGGATGCGATGTTGACGATTGTGACACCAGAATGTAAAGAAGTGATCAACAATCGTCCCTTTGATGCGCTGAAGAATGTAGTGAACCAAAAGAAAGTTCATATTGAAAACCCAGAACTTGCGGCATTACCTTTTGTATCAGGTTTTATGGGAGGATTTGGTTTTGATTTTGTTCGTCATGCTTATCCAGTGTTACAACAATATGAGATTGATGGCGAAGGTGAAGATGTGCATTTGTATATGGTTGAGTCGCTTTATGTATTTGATCATTATCAAGAACAAGTTTATGTTATTGCGACAAACTTATTTTCTCATGAGACATCGTCACAATTAGAAATACGCTTACAACAGATGATAGATGAATTTCAAGCGGTTATCTTGTTTGAACAGCCGGTCATCGCACCATTATCGGAAAAGCACATTACAACGTCTGTTGATGAGGAAACATTTAAGCAATATGTTTCTGACTTTAAAACATTGATTCAACAAGGGGATATGTTTCAAGTTGTGCCATCTCGTATTTATCAATATGAACATCATTTTGGTCAATATTTGAATGATTATACATTTAAGTTATTTCAACGATTAAAGCGAAAAAATCCGAGTCCATACTTGTTTTATGTCAATATGGGTGGACAGATTTTAGTAGGAAGTTCTCCGGAAAGTTTTGTTAAAGTTAAAAATTTAGAAGTGATGACCAATCCCATTGCTGGAACGACGAGACGTGGTCAAGATTCAGCAGAAGATGAACAACTTGCATTGGCGCTGTTAGCTGATGAGAAAGAATTGAGTGAACACCGTATGCTTGTGGATTTAGGACGCAATGATATTTTAAGAATAGCACAGCCTGGATCTTTAAAAATTCCCAAGTTGATGACGATTGAACGATATGAACATGTTATGCATATTGTGAGCGAAGTGACAGGGCGTTTAGCATCAGACTTTTCACCTATAGATGTGATTGCAAGTTTGTTGCCAACAGGAACAGTTTCAGGCGCACCTAAGTTAAGAGCCATACAGCGCATTTACGAGCAACAAACCGTAAGGCGAGGGATATATAGTGGAGGGGTAGGTTATATTAATTGCAATCATAATTTAGATTTAGCACTGGCTATCCGTACAATGGTAATTGACGAAACATATGTCCGCGTAGAAGCTGGATGTGGTGTCGTCTATGATTCTGTACCTGATAAAGAACTCAAAGAAACGGAATTGAAAGCTAAAAGTTTATTGGAGGTGACGTTATGATACTTGTTATTGATAATTATGATTCTTTTACATATAACCTTGTAGATTTGTTGCAAGTACATGATGAAGTCGCCGTTGTTTACCCTGATGCGCCAGATGTGTTGACCTATCATCCTAAAGCTGTTGTATTATCTCCGGGTCCCGGTCACCCTAATGATAATGATACGCTAACACGTATTATTAAGCACTATCATCATCTTCCGATATTGGGTATCTGTTTAGGTGCGCAAGCTTTATATCATTATTATGGTGGCAATGTCATAGTGGGAGAACGTATCGTACATGGTAAGCTAGATCAACTTATTTTTGAGCATCCATCAAGACTTTACGATAATATATCAGAATATTCAGATATTATGCGATACCATTCGCTCGTGTGTCAGCGAGAATCATTGCCAGACACATTGGTTGTCACATCACGCACCACAGACTGTATTCAATCTTTTGAACACAAGCAGTCTTTACATTTTGGTGTGCAATATCATCCAGAGTCATTTGCAAGTTCAGACGTTGCAGATATAGTTACAAACTTTATTCGGATTATTAAAGAGGAAAGGGGTGACTCCAATGTTACTCAAACAATTAATGCAGCGAAATGAATTAGATATGCAACAGATGCAAGGTTTTACAGAATTATTATTGTCTGAAACAGCAGCTGTTGAGGATAAAGTCGCATTATTAACCGCATTCACCATGAAAGGAGAGACGTCGAATGAATTGTACAGCTTAAGTCACAAGCTGATTCATATGATGTATCCTGAACAACCCTATTTACCTGAAAGTCTATGCGTGTGTGGTACAGGGGGAGATGGTTCGAATAGTTTTAACATTTCTACTACTGTTGCATTTGTTGTAGCTGCAGCTGGGGCAACAGTGATCAAACATGGTAATAAAAGTGTGACATCTCGTTCTGGAAGTATTGATATATTACAAGCATTAGAAGTACCGACGACACTTGTTGTAGATGTAGAACGGCAAGTAGCAGATACACATCTTGCCTTTTTAAGTGCGGCAGAAACATATCCAATTATGCGCCATATTCAGCCTATCCGACGATACTTGCCTGTACCAACGATCTTTAATATTGTCGGCCCCATTATTAATCCTTTTAAACTAGATTATCAAGTAATGGGTGTATATGACGAATCTAAGATGTCAACTGTTGCGCAAACATTATTACAACTTGGACGCAAAAGGGCTTTGGTTGTTCATGGTGCACAAGGTATGGACGAGGCCACTTTATCAGGGGATAACATAATTATGGAAGTGGACTGCAATCACGGTATTCATGCATATACATTAAATGCACAAGATGTTGGCTTGCGTTATGCAGATGATGAAGCACTGATTGGAGGGACTCCAGAAGAAAATAAGCGCATTACACTTAGTATTTTAAAAGGTGAAGATCGATCATGTCGTCGAGATGTCATACTCCTTAATGCAGGGTTAGCACTTTATGCTGCGCAACGTGTAAATACGATTGCAGAAGGAGTCAAAAAGGCCGAAGAAACTATTGATAGTGGGGCAGCTTATCAACAATATGAACAGAGTAAGGGTGTGAATGTATGACAATATTAGACGATATTGTTACTTATAAACAAAGCTTATTGAATGAGGGATATTATGATGAATTGTTGCAAAGGTTACCGAGTGTATCTGTACAACATAAAGGTACATTAGTGGATAGCGTAACTCAAAATGAACGTTTAGATATTATTGCCGAAATCAAGTCGAAAAGTCCGTCTGTATCAGATATTCCTACACGTGATCTGATGACTCAAGTGACAGCCTATACAGAGGCAGGTGCTTCGGCTATTTCCATTTTAACGGATGAGCGGTATTTTGGTGGGAGCTTTGAGCGTTTAGCAGAATTAACACAGCATACCCACTTACCTGTATTGTGCAAAGATTTTATCATTCATCACAAGCAAATTGATGTTGCGCATCATGTCGGTGCATCGATCATTTTATTGATCGTACATATATTAACGGATGATGCACTCGAAACTTTATATCAATATGCGCGACACAAAGGGTTAGAGGTGATTGTAGAGGTACACGATAGAGAAGAATTAGCACGTGCGCTACGCATACGACCTACATTTATCGGTGTGAACAATCGGGATTTGCGTACATTCCAGACAGATGTTCAACATACGGTAAAGGTATTAGCAGGACAGCAAGATGTAGAAGGTGTCCATTATATTTCTGAAAGTGGTATTCGTACGTCAGAAGATGTCGAGTCACTCATATGTGCAGGTATTGATGGTGTATTAGTGGGCGAAACTTTGATGAAGGCATCTGATGTAACAGAGACGCTACAAAGTTTGAGAGGTTATAAGGAGAAAAGAAGATGTACATAAAATATTGTGGATTTACTCGACAACAAGACGTAGAAGCTGCATGTACGTGTCCGATTAATGCAATTGGTTTTGTGATGTATCCGAAAAGTGAACGCTATGCGGAGATGTCGACAGTACAAAAGCTAGCAGCATATGTCCCTGAATATATCGACCGTGTTGCTGTGGTCGTCAATATGCCGTTAAGTCGTGTGTCCCACTTACTGTATCATACGGCAGTTAACACCTTACAATTACACGGAGATGAATCTGTGGCGTATATACAATCTTTGCGCCTGAAACATCCAGGAGTCAAGATAATTAAAGCACTCAGGGCGGATGATTATATTGTGAGGCAGATTAGACAGTACATTGACTATGTGGACGTTCTATTGATTGATACGCCTTCGCAACATTATGGTGGTGCGGGAACGCCTTTTGATTGGAATTTATTAGCGGATATATCAATGGAGAAGATGATAATAGCTGGAGGATTGAATGATGAAACGCTCCCCAAACTGATGTGTTATTTGCCTAAGGTATGGGGTGTTGATATCGCAAGTGGTATTGAAGATAAAGAAAAAGGTCAGAAATCATACAAAAAAATGTTACAGATGAGTCAGTATTTGAGAGGAGATTTATAATGACAAAAATTCAGTTAGAAGCAGATCACAATGGTTTTTTCGGACAATACGGTGGACGTTATGTTCCTGAAACATTGATGCCAGCCATTTTAGAGTTAAAAGAAGCCTATGAAATAGCGAAGAAAGATGAGGCATTTCAAGCGTTATATCATCGTTATTTGAAAGACTATGTGGGGCGTCAATCCCCGCTAACATACGCAGAAACACTGACCAAACAATTGGGAGGCGCCAAGATATATTTAAAACGTGAAGACTTAAATCATACAGGTGCACATAAAATCAACAATGCGTTAGGACAAGCTTTATTAGCACAACGTATGGGCAAGAAAAAGCTTGTTGCGGAAACAGGAGCTGGGCAACATGGTGTAGCAAGTGCAACAGTAGCAGCACTGTTCGATATGGAGTTGGTTGTCTTTATGGGCGAAGAAGATATCAGACGTCAACAATTGAATGTTTTTCGAATGGAGTTACTCGGTGCCAAAGTTATCCCTGTAACAGATGGTCAAGGTACGTTATCAGATGCGGTGAATAAAGCTCTACAATACTGGGTGGCACATGTTGAGGATACACACTATTTATTAGGTTCGGCATTAGGGCCAGATCCTTTTCCAACGATAGTCCGTGATTTTCAACGTGTTATTGGCGATGAGATTAAAGAACAAGTTGCAGAAAAGGAAGGATGTCTGCCTGATGCAGTTGTCGCATGTATCGGTGGAGGATCCAATGCAATTGGTACGTTTTATCCATTTATCGAGGATGAAGGTGTCAAGCTGTATGGTGTAGAAGCGGCAGGAGAGGGTGAAAATACTCAACGACACGCATTAGCACTCAACTGTGGTGATGTAGGGATATTGCACGGTTCTAAGATGTTTATTATACAGGATGAGCAACATCAAATTGCACAGGCACATTCGATTTCGGCAGGTTTAGATTATCCGGGTGTGGGTCCTGAACATAGCTATTATCATGATATTGGTCGTGTCGATTATGTTGCTGCAACAGATGATGAAGCGATGCAAGCTCTGGTTCGCTTTTCGAGAGCAGAAGGAATTATTCCCGCGATTGAAAGCGCACATGCAATCAGCTATGTTGAGAAACTTGCACCACAAATGCAATCAGATGAGATTATTGTTGTTACTGTCTCAGGACGTGGTGATAAAGATATGGAGACGATTCGAACATATATGAGCGAACAGGAGGATAAAACATATGAGTAAACAATTTGTAGCTTATATTATGGGAGATACTGATTTTGTAGCACATCTTAAACTTTTAGAACAAGCAGGTGTTGATTATGTTGAAATTGGTATCCCCTTTTCAGATCCAGTTGCGGATGGACCTGTCATTATGTCAGCCGGGCAACGTGCAATTCAACAAGGAATGACTGCAAAGCGTATTTTATCGGAGTTGAATGCGCAACAACATCAATTGCAAGTCAACTATTTATTGATGACTTATATGCATACTATTGAAACATATGGAGAAGCGGCATTTATTCATGATGCCGAACAAGCAGGAGTCTATGGTTTGATTATTCCAGATATGCCAGCGGAATATATTGCAGATATGAAAGCACGCTATCCAGATAGAAAATTAAAGTTTATTTCATTAATTGCAATGACAGCTGAACAAACACGTAGTGAACAGATTGCACGTGAAGCAGAAGGGTTTATTTATACCGTGACAATGAATCAAATTACAGGACAAAATGGAGCGTTTCATCCAGAACTACAAGCGAAGATACAGCGTATTCGTCGTTGTAGTAACGTACCAGTATTTACAGGATTCGGTATTCGAACACCAGAACATATTGAACAGCTGGCTCCATTTGCGGATGGTGTGATTATTGGTAGTGAGATTGTACAGCGCTTGGAGGAGCAATCACGAGAAGAAGTATTACACTACTTACAAACCATTCGCCAAACTTTAGATCGTATTCAATCATAAAATTTTATAGTATGACTTAGAAAGTGATGAGGTTGAAAAAGGATAATAACTCTATTTTCAACCTCATCACTCTATATTGTGTGCGATACACTTTCAAAGGGGTTAACATATATTCGACTTCATCTTTATTTTCTACTTATTGTGCCATAATACTGCGTGTTAATTTAATGCCCTGTTCAGGTATTTCATAGAGTGTAAGCGTGTTGAGTTGTACGACTTGGGGCAAATATTTTTCAAAGCGTAACCAAGCCCAATAAGCAATATTTTCTGCAGTTGTATTCATAACAGGTAATGTATCATTCAGGAGTTGTCCTTCGAGTAAAGGTTCGAGATATTGATGGTAGATTTGATCGATTTGATGGAAGTCCACAGCAATGCCTTGCGTATCTGTTGTAGCATAGAGTTCAATATCTAATGTGTACGGATGATCTTCTAAGTCGATATAGTGATCATCTGAGAAATAAATACGATTATCACATACAAACGTAAAATGTTTTAAGACGATAAGCGTTTTATGATGACAGGCATATGTTGTAGGGGGATGGAGATGAGAAAATCGAGACATAAACATTCCTCTTTTCTTTCTTTTTTATAAGCTTAACATAAGATATTTTGAAGTTAAAAATAATAGAAGATATATGGTGTACTAAGTGGAAATGGGAGATCTGGTTGAATAATCGAATGTTTCAAAGTGATCGGTCGGTATTTGCTGATTGATGTTGTAGAGCGTGAGTAAAACGCTTTTTCTCTTGATGGCATTTGTATATTATAGTTTATAAGTGTTAACTTTTAGAAGGAATGAGACAGTATGATTTTAGTCGCTTGAAAGCGAAAGAAGTCTATCTGAACAAATCATTTTTTAAGCTGTTTCGTAATGGTGAATGCGTTTTATAGATATCATTGTTGATGAGTTAAGGCGAGGTGTTTTATTCCTAAATACTGAGAGGAAGCGTGGGGATTGTATGAAAGTCTTTAGAGAGTTAGCTTGGTTTTTTAAGCGAGAGAAGTGGCGTTATATGATTGCGCTCATTGCACTGGTCATCACAACTTTTTGTAGCTTAATCCCACCACAAATTATTGGAGCGGTGATCGATCATATTACAGATGGTACGTTGACACCGAAGCTGCTTACCTTATATTTATTAATGATTGCCAGCTTAGGTATCGTTATTTATGTATTGCGTTTTATATCTCGGATGCAGCTGTTTGGTGCAAGTGCAAAGTTGGGGCGTATTTTACGTGAGCGTCTATATTCTAAATATACATATATGAGTCCGTCTTTTTATCAAAAATATCGTACAGGCGACTTAATGGCACATGCAACGAACGATATTCGAGCAGTTCAAAGTACGGCAGGTGTTGGTGTTATCACGATTAGTGATGCACTCATTACAGGTGGAATGACGTTAATCATGATGGCGACGACAGTGAGCGTGAAACTCACATTGATCGCAATACTCCCATTACCTATTTTGGTGATAGCGACCAACTATTATGGGCGATTACTGCATAAAACGTTTAAAAAAGCACAAGCAGCGTTCAGCCAACTGAATGACAAAACACAAGAAAGCATTTCAGGAATCAAAGTGACGAAATCATTTGGTTATGAACTGGAAGATGAAGAAGATTTTCGCCAATTAAGTGATCGCGTTGTTGCAAAAAATATGAAAGTGGCTAAGATTGATGCGTTATTCGATCCGACTATTCAACTGGTATTAGGTGCAAGTTATTTATTAAGCATGATATTTGGCGCGATGATGACGATGCAGGGAGAGGTGACTATTGGAGGGCTTGTGACCTTTACGACGTATTTAAGTATGCTAGTATGGCCATTATTAGCGTTAGGCTTTTTCTTTAATATTATACAGCGAGGCAATGCATCTTATGAGCGTATTCGTCAGATTGAAAGTGTCGAAGATGATGTAGATACAGAAGCAAAAACAGATGTTGCTCCAACAGGTCATATTACGTTTAATATGGGTGTATTTCGTTTTGAAGATGATACTGAAGCAAGGTTGCATGAGGTTGTTTTTGAAGTGAAGCAGGGTATGACAGTAGGAATTGTTGGCAGTACAGGTTCAGGGAAAAGTTTATTGATTCGGTTATTACTTCGCGAATTCGATACGATGCGTCCAGAAGATATTCAATATGGGGAGCGAGCAATTCGTGAATATCCCATCGATACATTGCGAGCACAGTTTGGTTACGTACCACAAGATCACTTTTTATTTTCATCAACAATTCGTGAAAACATCGCATTTGGAGATCCAAAGTGTTCAGACGAAATACTATATGAAGCGAGTCGAATAAGTCAAATTCATAGTGATATTATGGCACTTCCTCATGGGTATGAAACGGTTGTAGGTGAGCGAGGGGTATCATTATCTGGTGGACAAAAACAGCGTATTTCTATTGCAAGAGCGTTAATCAAGTCACCAGAAGTACTCATTTTAGATGATTCATTGTCAGCAGTCGATGCTCAAACAGAAGCAGCCATTTTGAAAAATTTGAAGCGTGAACGGAATGGTAAGACAAATATTATTACAGCGCATCGCATGAGTGCTGTGATGCATGCGGATTTAATTATTGTGATGAAAAATGGGACGATTGTTGAGAGAGGCACACATGAAACATTACTTGAAGAGAAGGGATGGTATGCAGAGACATTCCATGCTCAAGCAATGCAGGATCATTATCAACAAAGCTTAACGCAACAAGTAGAGAGGGGGCGTCAATATGGCAAAACATTCGAATGATGTATTACAGTTGACAGCGAAAGAACAAGTATATGTTTTGTGGCGCTTACTACGCTATGCTTTCCCCTTTAAAAAGCTGATTGTTATTGCATTGACGACTTTGGTGATTTCTATTGCAGCAAGTATGAGTATCCCATATATAGTTAAGGTGTTTATCGATGAGTATTTACTCAATCAAACGATATCTAATGAACAAGTGGTAGGACTTTTTGTAGCATTTGTTGTGATTCAAATCGTAGGTGCTTTGACAACATATTTGAGTATATATTATTTAGAATATCTTGCATTAAAAGTGATACAGCAACTTCGAATTGATGCATTTCATGATATTACACAACTTGGAATGGCTTTTTTTGATCAAACACCGAGTGGCAGTATTGTCTCACGTTTAACGAATGATACTGAAGCAATTATTGAAATGTTTACAGGCGTGTTAACATCATTTTTACAAGCGTTTTTTATGATTATTGCAAGTTTTGTGATGATGTTTATTCTTGATATAAGGGTCGCGTTTTTTGCATTAATATTTGTACCATTAATCATAGGTGTATTAGCACTATATCGTAAGTGGGCTTCTATATATTTTAATGCAACACGCCAACGACTCTCTGATTTAAATGCTAAGTTAGCGGAGTCGATTGAAGGTATGAAAATCATTCAAGTTTTCAATCAACAACAACGTTTGAGACAGGAGTTTAAAGAGATTAACGAGAGTCACTATCAGCAGTCTATAAAAACGATTCGCTTGGATAGCTTAATGTTACGTCCAGCTATGACAATGCTGTCTACATTTGCAACAGTGATGATTTTAGCGTATTTTGGGATTTTAAGCTTTAGTGAAACGGTAACAGCGGGTGTTATTTATGCGTTTATTCAATATATGCAGCGCTTTTTTGAACCGATTAATCAAGTCAGTCAAAATTTAAATATCTTTCAACAAGCTATTGTATCAGCAAGTCGTGTATTTAAAATGATGGATAACGATACAGTAGCACCTTTACAGCAGGAAGTAGCGGGTGTAGACATTCGAGAAGGGCGTATAACTTTCCAAAATGTTAGCTTTAGTTACGATGGTGAATATGACGTACTCCATGATATTTCATTTACGGCTGAACCTGGTCAAACGATAGCACTAGTAGGGCATACAGGGTCAGGAAAAAGTACAATAGCCAATCTGTTTATGCGTTTTTATGAATTTGAACGTGGTGATATTTTAATTGATGGTCGGTCTATTAAACAGTATACACATGAAACATTAAAACAGCGTATTGGTCTCGTTTTACAAGATCCATTTATTTTTTATGGCACAGTAGCATCTAATATTCGTTTATACCATCCAACGATGACGTTTGAACAGGTTCAAGCGGCAGCAAAGTTTGTGCATGCACATGACTTTATTATGCATTTGCCAGATGGTTATGAACATCAAGTCATCGAACAGGGACGTGCGTTTTCTAGTGGACAACGGCAATTGATTGCGTTTGCACGTACAATGGCAATGAATCCTAAAATATTAATATTAGATGAAGCAACAGCGAATATTGATTCTGAAACAGAAGAGGCCATTCAGCGCTCACTTGCTAAAATGCGTCATGGTCGTACAACTTTAGCCATTGCACATCGACTGTCAACCATTCAAGATGCTGATGAAATTTTAGTACTTAATAAAGGGATGATTGCAGAACGCGGAACACATCAAACATTGATTGAACAAAAAGGCATTTATTATAACCTTTATCAACTTCAACTTAAAGGAGAATAAAAAGCGTTATAACGAGTCGTGTAAAAGCTCGTTATAACGCTTTTTAGATTTGAAATATTATGCTCTACGTGTAGAGGGTTTGAAGTAATCATCAGTTTCTTTTCGGATGACTTTATACAATAGTAAAATACCAATTAAGTTTGGAATCATCATCATAGCATTGGCTGTATCTGCAAAGAGCCATACTGTACGTAAGTCTGCCACTGTGCCAATAAAAGTTGCAGCAACATAAACAACGCCGTAAAGCATAACATACTTCACACCGAATAGATATTCGAAACATTTTGCACCATATACAAACCAAGCGATAATTGTTGAAAAGCCAAAGAAGATAACAGAGAGTGATACGACATACTCACCCAGTGTACCGAGGCTTGAACCAAATGCAACACTTGTTAATGCGCCAGCTTCTAAATTAGGATCATGTTGAACGCCAGATAATAAGCCGCCTGTTGGATCCCAGAAACCTGTTACAAGTAATACGAGGGCAGTCATTGTACACACGACGATCGTTACAATAAATGTACCTGTCATAGCGACAAGTGCTTGAATCGCAGGATGACCTGATTTGGCATTACCTGAAATAAGTGCAACTGTACCGAGTCCGGCTTCGTTTGAAAAGATCCCTTTTGATACACCATTTTGTACAGCTTGCATTACCATAATGCCTGTAAAACCGCCTGCAGCAGATACAGGTGTGAATGCATATTGGAAAATCAATCCAAATGCTGGAATGATTTTGTCATAGTTGATAATAATAATTGTAACAGCTGCCCCGATATAGAAAATAGCCATCATAGGTACGAAAACCCCTGCTACGTTACTGATACGTTTCAACCCACCGAAAATAATGAGTGAGATTAAAATAGCTAAAATAATACCTGTAATAAAGCCACTGACATTGAATGAATTAGTCATGACATCGGCGATTGTATTAGATTGTACGCTATTGCCGATGCCCAATGCTGCAAATGCGCCAAACATTGCAAAGGCAACAGCTAAAAATTTAAATCGTTGCCCCAATCCTTTTTCTATGTAGTACATCGGACCACTCGAATATTCACCATTCGCATTTTGTTCACGATATTTCATCGCAAGTAGGGCTTCGGCGTATTTTGTTGTCATGCCGAGTAAGCCAACAACCCACATCCAGAAGACTGCTCCGGGACCACCTAGCGTCACTGCAGTCGCTACCCCTGCGATGTTCCCATTTCCAATCATACCGGCAAGTGATGTCATTAATGCTTTAAAGTTACTAATATCTCCTTCGCTTTCAGCATCTTTTTTGTCAGGAATAAAAGCCAGTTTAAATGCATGTAATAACTTAGTAAACTGCATTCCTTTCAGAACAAATGTTAAAAATAATCCTGTCCCTGATAATAAAATTAAACTTGGTGCCCCCCATAAGAGCCCATTAATTTTTTCTAGGATTTCTAACACACATAACCCCTCCAGTTTATTCACTTCATAAGTAAACGCTTTCATTATTATATTACACATATCAAAAGAATGTAAAATCATCGCTTATTTATGAAATGATGCGATGTTTTAATAGGTTTGAAAATCGCACTATAAAATTTTACATCTTTCAACACTAAAAATCTACTTAAAACTAAAGAAATTAACAAAAATTAGAGAATGAGACATATTTATGTTTTGTGGAGATAACACAATATATTCTTAATAATTAAAAAGGCAATAGACAGTCGGATTGTATGATATCACCTTGAATCCAAACTGCTATTGCCAATATTTAATTTTAGTATCTATTTCATATAACGATATGTCATTAACGCTTTAAGCATATCGATTTCTTTTTGTAGCTCAAGTCCTTTATTTGTATCACGAATTAACTTACGTTCTAATTCTTCATCCACAACACGACGAACAGAAAGTTCATCTTCACCTGTCTCTAAAACATTTTCTTTGGAATTGAATTCTTGATGAGCGACCAGTTGCATACCGAACGAATTGTAGAGTAGTGTATAGCCAGCAATACCAGTAGTGGACTGGTAAGCTTTTGAAAAGCCACCGTCTATCACAAGCATTTTACCATTTGCTTTGATAGGGTCTTCACCATCACGTTCTTTGACAGGGGTATGTCCATTAATAATACGACCTTGCTCGGGATCCATATCAAATTCTTCTAGCATATATTTCACATATTCTTCTTGTTCACGTAAATGATAATATGGATTTTTTTCTTCCTTGTGTGTTGTTTTATCTTTAATAAAATAGCGTTCAAATGTTGTCATAGCACGCTTTCCGAAGAGTGAAGAGTATTTACCTGTCCATAAATACCATACGAGGTCAGTTGAGATATCGTCTTGTTCATCAAGATGTTCGTAGGCATAACGAACATGGGTTTCAAATACATCGATCAATTCACGACCAGCAGCATACTCCCCGTCGATCACCATACCTTCCATTTTTCCTGTTTCATCTACTGGAATGCAGCCATGAATTAATAAGTTACCGTTGTAGCGTAAATATAAGTTTCCTTTTTTCATTAAAAAGTCAATATGACGACGTAACTTTTCTGACTCTTGAAAAGCAATGAGCAGACGGTCAATCACTTCTTGTTCTTCTTCTAACAAAGCAGTGGGATTGCGCGGATCAACAGTTTTGAAGCAAGTGTTTTCTAAATTGTAAACAGTACCATTGATATTTAATGTCTGATTGCGATAATCTACTGTATCAAGGAGTAGGCGTGAAGACATTTCAAATTCGGGACGACGCTTAATAATAGGTGCTTCAAGCTTGAACTGAATTATCGCAATGGCTTGATGAATCTTTGTAATCTGTAACTGTTCTGAAGCAGACGGTGTTTTCTCTGGATGTTTTTTAGGACGAAAAGCTGGATTATCATCATAATACTTCTCTGCTAGAGTCAGCAATGGACGTAAATTAATGCCATATGCATCTTCAATAATATCTAAATTGTCATAGCGCGCACAAATGCGTAGTAAATTAGCAAGACAAACTTTAGAACCTGAATATGCACCCATCCATAGTACATCGTGATTGCCCCATTGAATATCAACGGAATGATAGTCGATTAATGTGTCCATGATTTTATCAGGATGTGGACCACGATCATAAATATCGCCCACAACATGTAAATGATCGACAACAAGGCGTTGAATGGTATTAGACAGTCCGGTAATCAGTTTGTCAGCCTGATTGAGATCAATCACTTGATGAATAATAGTAGAGTAATAATTACTTTTATTATTATAGCGATTCGTCTTATACAGTAATTCTTCAATAATAAATACATATTGTTCAGGTAGAGCTTTTCTCAGTTTAGAACGTGTGTATTTAGATGATGTGTACGTAACGAGTTCGAGAAGTTGTTTAATCGTATCTTCATACCACTGATTACGCGCATCTTTAGACATAAAGTTTGCTTTAATACGCTTGATTTTATCTTCAGGGTAATAGACTAAAGCGATGAGCTCATTGATGTCATCATGGGAGAGTCGCTCATCAAAAATATCATGGATTTTGGATTGAATATTTCCAGAACCATTGCGCAATACGTGTTGAAATGCATGATATTCGCCATGTAAGTCACTGACAAAATGTTCTGTTCCCTTGGGGAGTTCTAAAATAGATGCAAGACTAATCAGTTCGGTTGCAACCTTTTCTTCTGAATCATACTTTTCAGCGAGCAAGTCGAGATATTGCTTTTTAAGTTCTGTTTCTTTTGCTGAATGCATGGTGTTGACACCTCTTATAATTATTTTATGTATTTTAAGCGCTTCCACCTCTATTAAACCACATTCTGTCTTTCGGGTGAATTAACATATTTCGAACAATTTAGGTCTAACACGTTAAAATTAAAAAGCGGCCGAGTAATTGAAAATATAGAATGACTGAAAGAAAAACGTAACATTAAAAAGACTGTGCATATTCACATATTGATAGGAATTGTATTAGAAGTAGTTATAGAGTCGATGCTATTTTACAATAATATAATTTTGTATAAACCACACAGTTTGTAAAACGAATGAAAGCATTGAAAGATTGAGCATGATAGTAGTTTTATTGTGATATTTTGCACAATGCAAAAATACTATTATATCAATTTAAAATTTTCTTGTAAACGTTTTCGGGCTGTGGTATATTCTAAATGCTAGTTTTAAAGGTCATCTGATGACCTAATGAAAGCGGGGTTAAAATTATGAGTCAAAAAAGAACAAATATCCGTTGGATGTTTGCAGCAATGTTTTTCCTTATTGGAGTTATTGCTTATATGGATAGAGCGAATATCTCATATATTGCCGTTCCAATGATGGAAGATTTAAATTTAACAAAGACGCAATTTGGTTTATTAGCGTCATTATTTTCACTAGGTTATGCCTTAATGCAAGTCCCATCGGGAATTTTAGCTGAAAAGTTTGGACCTAAGAAAATGCTTACCATTGCGTTAGTATGGTGGAGTGCCTTCACTATCTTTACAGGTTTAGTTAAAAATCATGGTTTATTGTATTTTGTACGTTTCTTATTTGGTGTAGGGGAAGCACCAATGTACCCATCCAATGCAGTATTTAATACACATTGGTTCAGTAAAAATGAAAAAGGACGTGCTGCAAGTGCGTTATTAGCAGGTTCATATTTTGGACCAGTTCTAGCGCCATTTATTACGGTTGCAATTTACACTACTTTTGGTTGGCAAGCAGTATTTTACATTTTTGGTTTTATTGGTTTCTTAATTGCAATTTTATGGGCAATCATTGCAAAAGATTTACCTGAACATCATAAAATGGTAAATGAAGCAGAAAAACAATTTATTATGGAAAATCGTGATGTTGTTTCAACTGATAAATCATCAGCACCTTGGGGAACTTTCTTCACACGTTTTAGTTTTTATGCAATTGCAGCGCAGTATTTTATTGTTCAATTTGTAATTACATTATTTTTAATTTGGTTACCTACATATTTGATGGAAACATTCCATATTGATAATTTAACAATGAGTAAAATTGCAGGTATTCCATGGTTCTTAATGTTTATTTTGATCATGGCAGGTGGTGCAATTTCAGATAAAATTTTAAGTGCAGGGAAATCACGTTTTATCGCACGTGCATCTATCGCAATTGTTGGGTTTATCGTTTTTGGTATTTCACTAAACTTCGCGGTAATGGCTGATACATTAGTAATGAATATTTTCTGGATGTCGTTATGTTTAGGTGGTGTCGGTTTATCTATGGTAATGAGCTGGGCATCAGCGACAGACTTGGGGCGTAATTTTTCAGGAACAGTATCAGGTTGGATGAATTTATGGGGGAATATCGGTGCAATGTTAAGTCCGATTATTGCAGGATATCTTGCAACTATCGTAGGTTGGCCTACAACATTGCGTTTAATGCTTATTTTAGTAGTAATTGCAGTAGCATTATGGTTCTTTGTTAAACCAGATCAGCCACTTATTAGAGACGAATCAAAAGCATAATAGTAATAACTTTATAAAAAATACGTCTTAAACACGTCATTGGAGAATGGCATGTTTAAGGCGTATTTTTTGTTAAAGATTGGAAAGTGATTTTATACATTTGGCAGGGTTACCGGCTACTACTGTTTGGGGTGCGACGTCTTTTGTGACAATGCTACCGGCAGCAACCGTTGCTCCTTCACCAATGGTTACCCCCGGTAAAAGGATAGCGCCTGCACCAATCCAAACATCATCTTCAATATGAATACTTTTCCCTTGTTCTACACCTGTTCGACGCTCGATGGGATCAATAGGGTGATTTACTGTGATAATCTGAACATTCGGACCGATTTTTACATTATGACCTACATAAATGGGCGCAACATCTAGCCATGTTGTGTGGGTATTGGCATAAAAATTTTCACCTAAATGAATATTAAAGCCATAATCCATATGTATAGGTGGGACAAAAGTAAAAGACTTTCCAGTTTTTCCAAGTAGGGGTTTTAAAAAACCTTGGCGTTCTGAGGCTGTTTCAAGTGTATGGAATTTACGAAGTTGTTGTTCTATGTATGACCGATCAGCTACTAATGTGTCATCGTTGGGTTGATAGCGTTGACCTGATAACATTTTTTCTTTTTCCGTCATGATTGCGAGCTCCTTTACGTGAGTGGATTTCAATTAGAGTTTAACATATTTGTACTTGAAGAAGTGTGCTTAGGCTTAATCATGAGTGGTATGAATTGTATTGCCTTTTGCTGTATTGTGGTAGAATAGGCATATATATTTTAGAGTGAAAAGGAAGGACAAGATGAAGACGTTAAAAAAAATATTTATTCCGCTTATGGGTATTGCATTGATAATAGGGGGACTATATTTAGTATTTAAGCCTAAAATTGATAGTTATTTTGTACAGCGCGAAAATGATGAAAAGATTGAGCAATATGAAACATCACAAAAGCAAGACAATAAAGTTACGGAAGTTCCTAAAGATAAATCTAAAGTAGTTGGTGTGTTACGTATACCTTCTGTGAACATTGAAGAAGCCGTGTATCCTGGGCCAGCAACGCCAGAACAATTGGATAGAGGTGTAGCATTTGCAGAAGAAGAGGAGTCTTTGACAGACCAAAATATTTCGATTGCAGGTCATACAGATTATAACCTCTATAATCAATTTACAGATTTACATAAGGCGAAAAAAGGAGATAAGGTGACGTTTACAGTGGGGAGCGAAACGCGAAAGTATAAGATTACATCGATTAAAGATGTAGATCCAAGCCAAGTTGAAGTATTAGAAGAAATGAAAAAAGATAAGGATCAATTAACATTAATTACGTGTGATGACTTTGATCCGGATACAGGACAATGGTTAAAACGTAGTATTTATGTTGCAGAAGCGGCCTAAGCTAGGGTTTTAATCAATATGAGAGATAGCATCCATGAGCGTTGTCACGTGAGTGGATGCTATTTTTAGAAGGATTAAATATCAAAATTTTTGATGATGGGTCATTCATTTTATAGAGGAGGATAAGTAATGAAAAGACTATTGATTGCACCTGACTCGTTTAAAGGATGTATGACTGCGATGGAAGCAGCACAGGCGATTGAAGAGGGATGGAAGTCTGTTTTAGGGACATCGTGGTCTTATTATAAAATTCCTATGGCAGATGGTGGAGAAGGAACGACCCAATCGTTGCATGATGCATTAGGAGGTACACGTATTACTGTGGAAGTAACCAATCCATTAGGTTATCCTATTCAAGCACAGTACAGTCTTGTGAATCATGGACAAACAGCAGTAATAGAAACAGCAGCAGCGTCAGGCATAGATTTATTAACCCGAGAAACACGAGATCCATTACGCACAACGACCTATGGTACGGGAGAGCTTGTGAGAGATGCACTTAATCAGGGGGTCTCACATATTATTCTTGGAATAGGTGGGAGTGCGACCAATGATGGTGGTGCGGGATTCTTACAAGCACTTGGTGTGCGATTAAAAGATAAACAAGGACAAGAAATTCCCTTTGGTGGCGCAGCATTGCAACAACTTGTTAATATCGACATTACTCATATAGACCCAAGAATTGCCAATGTCACATTTGATGTAGCTTGTGATGTAACTAATCCATTGCTGGGTGACAATGGAGCGACGGCTGTTTATGGGCGACAAAAAGGTGTAACTTCAGAAACAGCGCCTATATTGGAGGCTGCTTTGACCCGGTATCATGATGTCATTCAACAACAACTTGGAAAGAATGTAGCACATATAGCAGGAGCTGGAGCAGCAGGGGGACTGGGAACAGCTTTACTCGCATGTTTATCAGCTAACTTGCGAAGTGGTATTGATATTGTGTTAGAAGCAACGAATTTTAGTCATTATGCGTTGAACTGTGATTTGGTTATTACAGGGGAAGGATGTATCGATGGGCAGACGGTTTTTGGTAAGACACCCTTGGGCGTAGCGCGTGCTGCCAAAAAGTATCATAAGCCCGTTATTGCAGTAGCCGGTACAATTGGCAAAGGTTACGAAGCATTGTATGATTGTGGTATTGATGCAGTATATAGCTTATCGAAAGGTCCAAGTTCATTGGAAGAGGCACTAGCAGAAGGGCAAGAGGCTTTAAAGCGCTGGGCAGCCAATATGGCTCGGTTTTATCAATTGTTACAAGGAGGAGGGATATGATGCGATATCATTATCAAGATCATTTTAGAAATATGTCCACTAAAGAAATCCCGATTTACGATGAAAATGAGCACAATGTTATGATGATGCGTACGCAAAGGCAGGGTCATATATTGGGGACTTGGCTCCGAGCGATGAGACAAGAATTTGAAATCACAGACGGTCAAGAATTGTATGATGTCAAATATCAAAAAGGGTGGAAAAGTCTATTTCGTCCGACTTGGGATGTGTATCATAATCATAAAAAAATAGGATGTTTTAAGACAGAAATGAACATTTTTCGTTTGCAATTGAAATATAGTGACTTTAAGGGTCATCATCTTAAATGGCAGACGGGTATCATGTCACATCATATGACTGTAAGGGATTTACATGACGCTCACGAGGTTATGACAACGAAATCGAGCTATTTCAAAATAAGAACAGAGCATCATCTAAATATCGATACAACGCACCATTCACATATGTTGCTGATCCTTCTATTTCAAGTTGCGTTTGAAAATTTAAAGATGAGAGCGAGTCAATCGGCGCATTAAATCATCGTGTGGCGGAGAGAAGATGATTAAAAATTTAAGAGGGTATGGTCTTCCGTATTTAACGACTAAAAAGAACGGATGACCATACCCTCTTGTCGAGCAATCTACAATGTCTATTGAGGATAGGGAATGTAGACTGCATCATTGTAGAAAATATGATGAATCATTTTGACTGACTTACTAATATTTATGGATTATTGTTGTACTTTTGGGAAAAGTACATGATTTTCAAGGTGTACATGTGCATGTGTTTCTTGTTCTAGTGCTTCAAGACGATGATATACTAGACGCCAAGTTCCACATGCTTCCATAGGTGGTTGATAGTCATTTGTAAGTTTGCGCATTTTTTCTAATAATTCACCAGTACCGTTGTGATCGTCTACAAGTGATTGAATGGCAGCGTCAAGGTCTTCGACTGTTTCCCCATTATGAGCCTTAATCAGTTTAGGGAAAGTTTCTGTATCTTCTTCATCAGTATGTGTTAACATTCCAGATTTAAAAGTATCATACAGTTCTTTGAGTTCTACTAAATAAGCATGATTTGGCCCATGAACGCGTGCTAACTTTGTCACATAAGGTGTCAGCTGTTTGAACTCTTCTCTTAATGTTTCGTGATAGCGTGCTTCAATATATTGGATTAGAGATGGAACATCTAAATAGCTTGGGTTAATGCCTTCTCCTTGGATTTTACTTGCTTCTTCTAATTCAGGTAATAAAGTATCTATATCAACACGTTTGTTATCTGAAGCAGCTGTATCGATAGAAACTTGTCCACCACAACAAAAGTCAATACCATATTTACGGAAGACATCCGCTGTTTTCGGATATTTCGTTACAACATCTGCTACTTTTTCAGTTGCTTGTATCATTTAGAACATCCTTTCTCTTTATGAGTGTTAACACTAGTATAATATCTTTGTGAGAAGATGAACATTAGGGAAATGGCTAAATTTGATTAGGGAAAGTGACTAATTGATTATCATTCTCATATCATTTAGTCACGATATAGACATAATTAAGCAAAGATAATACCGGTAAGGTTTAGACAAATAGTATCAATTAAGCGTGTAAATAGCGTGTTGTACGTGACTCAAGGCGATGAAAAATATATTCTAATATGACAGCTAATCCCCAATAAAAGATTACAGAAATAGTATATACTTCAACAAAGCGATAGCCTTCGTTGGCAATAATAGTACTGATCCCCATAATTTCTGGGATTTGAATAGCAAAGGCGAGTGAAGTTCCTTTAATAAGCATAATCAGTTGGTTTTCAATATTAGGAAGCGCATAGCCATACGCTTGTGGCAAAATAATACGATAATAAATATGCCATTTGCTTAGGCCAACTGTTGTAGCAGCTTCGTATTGTGAGATAGGTACAGAGCGTAATCCCCCTTTAATGCTTTCAGATAAGTAAGCAATGGCATGTAAAGAAAATGCGATGAATGCGATTGCTAATGGATGGAACATATCAGGATTGAGTTGCCAATGTAATGTCGCATTCAAAGTAAGAATGAGGGTGGGAAGCCCATAATAAAAAATAAACAGTTGTACGATAAGTGGTGTACTACGCATAAATGAATTATAAACAATAACAATCTGATATAAGATCGGGATTCTTTTGACTTGAATCATTGCAAAGATACTCCCGATAATCAGTCCCGTTATCATTGCAATTAAAACAATAGATAATGTGTAGGGGATACCTTTTAAGACTTCTATAAATGTGTCGATGATAAATTGCATGATGTGTACTCCTCTCTATACTTGGTAGGGACGACTGGTGCGGTGTGAGACATAGAATAATACGCCTTGAACAATTAAAGATAACCCCCAGTAGATGATAGATATTACAACATATACTTCTAACATACCTAGCCCATAGTTATTGTCAATGATAAGCTGGACTTGTCCCATCATATCGATAATACCGATAGTAAATGCAAGCGATGTATCTTTAATCAGTTCGATGATCTGTGTCGTTAAGTTCGGCAGACTATTGCGTAAAGATTGTGGTAAAATAATGCGCCGAATAATTTGTGGATAGGACATCCCGACTGTCAGTCCGGCTTCGATTTGAGCATGAGGAACCGATTGATAGCCGGCACGGATAACTTCAGATAAATACGCACCACTGTGCAAGGTGAATGCAAGAATAGCAAAAAAGAGCCTGCTCAAGTGATTGATATCAATGCCTACAAAAAGTAAGAGTTGTGGTAATGCAAAGTAAACTAAGAAGAGCTGTAAAATTAAAGGCGTACTTCGACTAAATGATAAAAAGATACGGACCAGTGTATTTAATATCGGTGTGCGTCGAATGCGTATAATAGCGAGCAGAAACCCTAAAATCAAAGCAAAAACAAGTGCAGTTCCTATCATGAATAGTGTAATAGGAAGTTGTTGTAAAACTTGATCAAATAGATGAAACCAATCAATTTGCATTCTTTTGCACCTCCAAGGCATTTTTATTGTCGTTGATTGTATCTAGGTCTTGATAAATATCAATATCAAAATATTTACGAGAAAGTTTTTGAAGTTGCCCCTCTTCTTTAAGTACTTTCGTCGCTCGGTCGATATCATCATGAAGTTGTTGATTGTGCTTATTATAAACGATATGTAAAGGTTCTTTGGAAACAATACTACCGATTTTGACCTCTTGATTGAGTTCTTTTTGGATAGCAGTGTATGTGTTCCAGTTGATAAACATAGCATCTCGACGCTTTTGATCAATCATTTCTAAGTTATCGCCATTTGAGGGAGAGTGGATGGTATCAATTGGAATCTTTTGGTCGTGTGTGTCGTTATAACGTGATAATATCGAGTATAATCCACCGCTCGGAGCCATAGGTGTAAGCCGACGTGTCGTCATATCATCTAACCCATGAATAGTGTTGTTATCTTTATGCACAGCAAGCATTGTAAGCGAATAACTATATGGCTCATCTTGATATAAAAACTTTTTTTCACGTTCAGGTGTTTTAAAAAACCAGTTAATCCCCATATCAAACTTACCTGCACCAATACCTACGAGGTTTGCCTCTTCTTCACCGATTTCATATTGAAAATCATATTGTGGTAATTTTTTCTCTAACAGTCTCATGTAATCCATATCCAAGCCGACAAATTCGTTATTTTCATCTGTATAAAGATAAGGTGGATTAATTTCAGCAGATAACGCAACTTTAACCACTTTTTTATTGCTTGAGTTTGAAGAGGTGTGGTGTTGACAACTGGCAAGTAGGAGTACAATGCCCAGCAATAGAACAACTTGTAAGCTGCGTTTCATCATAACATCACCTGCTTTGTATCGACTTGTTCTAAAAATTGTCGAAGTCGAGGATGTGGGCGGCTATGTAAAACGTATTCAGGTGTACCTTGTACAAGAATTTCACCTTTATCAACAAAAATAATTTGATCCGCAACGGCTTCTGCAAATTGGATCTCATGTGTGACTAAAGTCATCGTCATCCCACGTTGTGCAATCTTTTGGATGAGTTGCAAAATGCCCGATACAGATTCGGGGTCAAGTGCAGATGTAGGTTCGTCCAATAGTAATAAATTTGGATTAAGTGCGAGTGCTCGAACAATGCCGATACGCTGACTCTGTCCGCCAGATAACTGAATAGGATAGTGATGCGCATGTTCTGTTAAATTGACTTCTTTTAGTAGTTCGTAAGCCACTTTTTCAGCTTCTTTTTTGTTATATTTTTGTCCATAAATTAACCCCTCTGTAATATTTTCTAAAGCGGTTTTATTGCTGAAAAGGTTATAGTTTTGAAAGACCATTGCAGATTGTTGACGTAATTGTTTAATTTTTTGTTTGGTGACATGTTCAAAGTCAACAGTGACATTATGAATTGTAAGTGTTCCGCGTTGAGGTTGAACTAGTGCATTAAGTGTCCGCAAAAGTGTGGTCTTACCAGAGCCGCTCGGACCGATAATCGCTGTAACAGTTCCCTTTTGTTGTGTAAATGAAATATCTTTAAGTACCGTTTTTTGATGGTAGTGTTGATGTAAGTTTCTAACTTCTAACATATACAATTCCTCCCTTTGAAAATAAACTACCACACAAAAACATATCGGTAAAGTCGGAATTTATGAAAATTATTTTGAAAAGACATCATACGACAGAAAGTATAATAAGGGTTTGTTTGTATCTAAAAGCACTTTTATGCTTTATATGTATGACGTATAATAAAGACAAAGAGAATGATTTGATAAGTATAAGTAGAGGTGACAGGGACATGGAAACAGTAGACAACCCAAAGATGACTTTCAAAAAGTTTATGTTTAATGTATTGAATGGTTTAGCAGTAGCGATTGTTGTTGGATTGATTCCTAATGCAGTATTAGGAGGGCTTTTTCAGTATTTGAGTCAGTATGGAGAAATATTTAAAACATTGCACTATGTTGTACTGGGTATACAATTCGCATTGCCTCTAATGGTAGGTGTGTTGATTGCGTTTCAGTTTAATTTAAATCCTATGGGGACGGCAATTGTTGGAGCAGCAGCTTATGTGGGGTCAGGTGCTGCACAAATCACAGAAGCAGGCTGGCAAATTGTGGGCATTGGTGATTTGATCAATACAATGATCACAGCATCTCTAGCAGTATTGATGGTACTTTGGTTAGATGGACGATTGGGCAGTTTGAATATTATTTTACTGCCGATCTTAGTCGGAGGGATACCGGGGTTAATTGGAACATTAACTTTACCTTATGTGAGTAAAATTACGTTGGCAATAGGAAACTTAATCAATACGTTTACAACACTTCAACCTGTACTCATGTGTTTGCTCATTGCTGTATTATTTTCTTTTATTATTGTATCGCCTGTATCTACCATTGCAGTGGGTTTAGCCATAGGTATTTCAGGATTGGCAGCAGGTGCAGCTGCAATTGGTGTTGCATCCGCGGCGGTGGTATTGTTTATTGGAACGTTGCGAGTTAATAAGCTGGGTGTGCCGATTGCGATTATTTTAGGTGGGATGAAGATGATGATGCCCAATATTATTCGTTATCCGATCATGTTACTTCCTATTGGCTTGACAGCGGCAGTAACAGGTGTTGCAGGTGCATTGGTAGGTATTGAAGGAACAAAGGAATCGGCAGGTTTTGGAATTGTTGGATTAGTAGGACCGATTAAGGCATTAGAGTTTATGAATTATAGTCCTACGATCAATCTCATGTTGGTTGGCTTAGTATATATCTTGATTCCATTTGTAGTTGGTTTTGTTGTAAACTATATTTTGTCTAAAGTATTGAAACTTTACAGTGCGGATATTTATCGCTTTACAGCAGATAAGTAGGTATAAAAGTTATAATTTAAAATAGGTAAATACATAAAGGTCATGCACACGCAGGGGAACGTGTACATGACCTGTTTTTATAATAGGAGTATGAGATATTGTCTGTGTTTATTTATTTTTAGCTTATAGGTGTTAGGGGTGTTACACCTTTAAAGTCAACGTATCGATATGCTGCTTCAACATCTTCATCTGTTGGGGGGACAACATCATTCAACTCGTATGGGATACCTAGTGATTGCCACTTGTGAACACCGAGTTGATGATATGGAAGCAGTTCAAACTTTTCAACATTACCGAGTTGATTAATGAAGTTGCCAAGCGCACGTAAATCTTCAGGGTCATCGGTTAGACCGGGGACGAGGACATGGCGAATCCATATCGGTTGCTTTTTTTTAGCTAAATATTTGATATATTTCAATATATGTGTGTTAGGCTTACCTGTTAAATGTTTATGTTTTTCATTATCAATATGTTTAATATCGACCATCAATAAATCTGTGTGAAGCAATAGTTGATCGAAATGTTTTTTGAATGCATCGGTATCATTTGCACAACCGAGGGATGTATCGATACAAGTATGAATACCGTGTGCATGTAGTTTTTGAAATAACTCTGTAACGAATGGCATCTGGAGTAGGGGCTCTCCACCGCTCATTGTAACACCGCCATTTGATGCTTGGAAATAAGGGAGATACGGTGTGATTTCAGTCACAAGTTCATCTGTTGTTGCAGTACGTGACGGCTCGTTAATTTTCCAAGTATCGGGGTTATGACAGTACAAGCAGCGCAGTAAGCAACCTTGTGTAAAGATAATATAGCGTAGACCGGGGCCATCTACTGTTCCTAAGCTTTCTATTGAATGAATGTGACCTTTTAGCATGTAAATCCCTCTATTTCCTCTTTTTAATGATAGTGTCTATTACATTGATTCGTGGAATGTACGTGAAATAACATCAAGTTGTTGTTCGCGAGTGAGCTTGATGAAGTTCACGGCATAGCCAGATACGCGAACTGTTAATTGTGGATATTCCTCTGGGTGTTCCATGGCATCTAACAATGTTTCGCGATTGAATACGTTGATATTGAGATGGTGACCATGTTGCAAAGCATAACCATCTAAAATACTGACTAAGTTTTGTTCTTGTGTATAAGATTCTTTACCTAATGATTTTGGTACGATACTGAATGTATTGGAAATACCATCTTTACAGCAATCATATGGGAGTTTTGCCACTGATGATAGTGAAGCTAATGCACCGTTAGCATCTCGACCGTGCATTGGGTTCGCACCGGGTGCAAAAGGTTCGCCTGCTTTACGCCCATCTGGTGTATTACCTGTTTTCTTACCATATACTACGTTAGAAGTGATTGTAAGCACACTCATTGTATGTTCAGAATCACGATATGTTTTATGCTTACGTAGTTTTCTCATAAAGCTTTCGACTAACTGAACTGCAATGTCATCAACGCGTGGGTCGTTGTTACCATATTTAGGGTATTCACCTGTTGTTTCAAAATCTACCACTAAACCATTTTCATCACGTATCGGACGTACTTCACCGTATTTAATCGCAGAGAGCGAGTCTGCTGCTACTGAAAGACCTGCGATACCTGTCGCCATTGTGCGATGAACATCTGTATCATGTAAGGCCATTTCGATACGTTCATAACTATATTTATCGTGCATATAGTGAATCACGTTGAGAGAGTTAATATATACACCTGCGAGCCATTCCATCATTTCATCAAATTGTGCGTATACTTCATCATAGTCGAGAATGTCTGATGTAATTGGTGCAAAGTTTGGAGCAACTTGGGCACCTGATTTTTCATCTTTACCACCATTGATTGCATATAATAATGTTTTAGCAAGGTTTGCACGTGCGCCAAAAAATTGCATTTGTTTACCAATTCTCATAGCAGATACACAACACGCAATACCGTAGTCATCACCATAGCTTTCACGCATTAAATCATCATTTTCATATTGAATAGAGCTTGTTTTAATACTCATCTTTGTACAATAACGTTTAAAGTTTTCAGGTAAACGTGTTGACCATAGCACAGTTAAGTTCGGTTCTGGTGCAGGACCAAGGTTGTCTAAGGAATGTAAAAAGCGGAATGAGTTTTTGGTTACCATAGGACGTCCATCAATGCCGACACCACCAATAGATTCTGTTACCCAAGTTGGATCACCTGAGAAGAGTGCATTGTAGTCAGGTGTGCGTGCAAATTTTACAAGACGTAACTTCATAATAAAGTGGTCGATGATTTCTTGTACTTCTGTTTCTGTAATTGTACCCGCTTGCAAGTCACGTTCTGCATAGATGTCTAAGAATGTAGATGTACGACCAAGACTCATTGCAGCACCATTTTGCTCTTTAATTGCTGCAAGGTAGGCCAAGTATAACCATTGAACAGCTTCTTTAAAGTTTTCAGCTGGGCGGCTTAAATCAAAACCATAACGTGCACCAAGTTCTTTTAATTCTTTTAATGAACGATATTGCTCAGAAACTTCTTCACGTAGACGGATGACATCTTCAGTCATTGTTGAAGATAAATCATTAAAATCACGCTGTTTTTCTGCCATTAAGAAGTCGATACCATAAAGGGCAACACGACGATAGTCTCCAATAATACGACCTCGGCCATAAGCGTCTGGCAAACCTGTGATAATACCAGCTTTACGACAAGCGAGCATCTCTTTTGAATATGCGTCAAATACACCTTGGTTATGTGTTTTACGATATTCCGTAAAGATATGTTCGGTTTCTGAATCAAGTTCATAACCATATGCTTCACATGCTGCTTTTGCCATACGAATACCGCCAAATGGCTGCATGGAGCGTTTAAACGGTTTGTCAGTTTGAACACCAACAATTTGCTCTAATGATTGATCCAAGTAACCCGCATCATGTGATAAGATTGTAGACACCACTTTAGTATCCATATCCCACATGCCACCACGTTCGCGTTCTTCTTTAGAAAGTTGCATCACCTGATCCCATAATTGAGTAGTTGCTTCTGTTGGGCCGGCTAAGAAACTATCGTCTCCTTGATAACCTGTAAAATTCAATTGAATAAATTCACGTACATCAACATTACGTGTCCATCGGCCAGTCTTGAATCCCGACCAAGCATTGTTTTGAGTGCGTTGTTCTTTAATCATAATGTGACCTCCTATTAGGTTTTGTTCATCATTTCACAAGTAGTATAACAAGTGTTGTGAAGTAAATCACGTAATATTGGAAGCGTTTTATATGATGTCAAAATTTGGATTTTATTTCGTTAAATTTCTGACATAATTAATTTGTGTTTTTACATGAAAAAAGTTGACATATGTTAGTGAAGTATATATTAACTGTTTCTAAAATATGTATATCCGTTGAACAGTTAAAATAATAATAATATTGAACTATATAAAAAGTTTCACAAAAAGATAGCAACTCTGTACAATGGAGATAGAATGTGGAATATGAATGGAGGAAGAACATGGTAAGAGAATTTGACGAATTGTCAGATATGTTATCGGGATTAGGTGACGAAGAGAAAAATTTGCTTGAACAAGAATTAATGAAGCGAGGCGTTTTACCTGAGCAACCCGATAGTATTATAGAATTGATGTCAAACTATAAAGTAGAAGAGATTAAAGCACTTTGTAGAGAACATGGTATTAAAGGCTATACTTCTATGAACAAAGATGAGATGTTGGTTCATTTTATTGATACATTGGTGACAGAAGCGTATATTCAACAAGAAGTTGATAAGATGACAAAAGACCAACGTCTTGCATTTGTATTAACAAGCTACAAAACGCATGATATGATGCCTTTTGTGTCAACAGTTGACTTTTCTGATACATTTTTAATCTTTAATGATGATGAAGATGAGGAGATGCCAATACTTAAAATCCCAGCTGAAATTCAAGAAACGGTGGCACATTACATTGCAAGTGATCGTGAATTGCAAGGATTAATTACAAAATATCGTGTGTTAGAAGCAGCTACAAATTTATATGGTTTATACACTTATACTCAGCTGCAAAATGTGTTTAAAACATATTTAAATGAAACAGCTACATTAATGGATGTCGAACGTTTTCTAAAAAGATGTCTACGTGTAGCGCCAGAAATAGTTAACTATCGTATAGTCAATGGTGCTATTGTTTCCATAGGTTTACAATTGGAAGAAGATGAGTTTCCACAGTTTTTAGAAGGTGCACACTACTATATGCCAAAAACAATAGAAGACCTATTGTTTTTTGAGTCTAATATTTTTAGTATGTCTGACGAAGATATGATTGACTTTTTATCATGGCTTGATCGCAATGTGATTAAGGACAATAAATTTAATGCAAATGCTAATCAATTAAACGTAGAATTACTGACTATGATGAAACATGCGATTTCGTATGAGATGGTTGGAGATATTCTATTATCTATGGTGAATGACGGTATTTTACGTAAACGCGTAACTGTAACACATGAAAATAAAGTGAAACCTATTTATATGAAAATGCGAAACTGGATTTTCCATGGTTATACATTTGAAGAATATATGGAAATTTTAGATAAAGAATATAAATATGATGGATCTAAAATTATCGACATCAATCAACATAAAAAATAAAAAGCATAAGGTTATACAGTTTTAAAGTAAACGCTGTACAACCTTATGCTTTTCGTTTATTGTATGGTTTTATTTTTATCTAAAATCCCTTTATGAAAAGTTTCTTTTTCGGCATCTGGGTCATCGTGAGCTGATGAAGATGCACGTTTTTCTTGTAATTGGAAAATGATGAAATGATAAATGAAAAACCCGATGATACTTAACGATAATGACTGCATCAATAGGTATTGCCATGTTCCAGCAATTAAATACGTCTCAGCAATCGTTGTCGTAATCATTAAAGCGATAAATAATAACGCTAATCTCTTTAACATCTTCTTCAACTCCTTTGACTAATGAATAACATCCTTAAAAGTCTTATAACAGTTATAACACTTTTAGTCATAAAAAGATAGTATTTGTCAGAAAATTTTATAAATAACAAAATTTTAAGGAGTGAAATAAAAAAGAATTAGGGTATGAATGTCAGTTGAAATAAAGATTTAAGGTCCATTTTACAAAATTGATTTTTCAAGGAACTATAAGTCTTTTTATTTTATTTCATTCATCTTTTTTATTCTATTTTTTCTACCACGATTCCATTCTTCGATCAAGAAAATCATACCTAAAATAAAGAATAGAGAGAAAGATAAAAAGTGCGTATAGTAGTTTGTGAAATAAAGATATAGCATAACAAGGGTATATATTACAAGGATGATAAATCTCCATACAGTTTTTTTCTACTTGCCAAAAAGTATTGTATTCCAAGAATAATCACTATTAATAGAATAGATACAAATGCAGACAATATTAAAAACACCTTTAACCTTTATATGAATTAAACTTCTTTTTATATACCTGTTATAAAAGATGAATAACAAAGAGGACAACTTCCATTTTGTATTAGAAAATAGAAATTGTCCTTTTTATAAATAAGTATTAAATCAATGATGCCCTTATACCATAAGTTTGTTTATGAGAAAACTTCATCTTTACTAGATGTACCAAAGATTTTTTCTTTAATCGCTTGTCCGGTTGGTGTACCTGCAAGACCACCAATACCCGTTTCACGTAATGATGCTGGCAAGTTACGACCTACTGTATCCATTGCCATAATGACTTCATCTACTGGGATACGACTTTCTACACCTGCAAGTGCAAGGTCAGCAGAGATTAAGCCATTACCAGAACCGATTGCATTACGCATGACACATGGAATTTCTACAAGACCTGCTACAGGGTCACATACAAGACCAAGTAAGTTAGCTAAACTGATAGCGATGGCATGACCTGATTGTTCAGGTGTACCACCAAAAGTTTCTACGGCAGCCGCCGCCGCAATTGCAGAGGCTGTACCTACTTCAGCTTGACAACCACCAATAGCACCAGCAACTGATGCATTGTTTGCGATAATCATACCGCACATAGATGCAGAGAATAAAAACTTAATCATTTGATCATTGTCTAAGCCATGTGATTGTTCTAATTTGAATAAAACACCCGGAATTGTACCTGAAGAACCTGCTGTTGGTGTCGCACAAATAATACCCATAGCAGCGTTGACTTCATTTGTAGCAATAGCACCTTGTACTGCTGTCATCATATCATTACCTGATAATGCTTTATTTGTTTCATTATATTGACGTACTTTAATAGCATCTTGTCCTGTATAACCCGTTACACTTTTAACGCCTTCTCCAGTTGTCCCTTTTTCTACAGCATCGCGCATAGTATCCAAGTTATGTTGCATCATGTCATATACTTCTTCACGTGTCATACCACGAGTTTCCATTTCATGTGCAATCATAATTTCTGAAAAGCTTGTATTGTTTTGCTCAGCATATTCTATTAATTCTTTCATTGAATCAAACATTATTCATTTCCCCCTGATGAGTTATTCGATGTAAGAGAAGTTTAACGATGTATATTTCTCTCTTAAAGTTTCAAGTAATGTTTCGTTGATTGCTTTATTTAAATGTAGTGCCAATAGACAACGACTACCGCTCATTGTTTTAATTTCTTCGTTAATATCTACCTCGTGCTCGACAAGTTCATTAATGAGGTGATTGACTTCAGAAATACCTGATTCGCCATCAATAACGAGTAAGTTAGGTGTATGTGTGAGTAGGATACACATACCATTGACGTGAATACTTTTTACTTTAAAAGCACCACCACCAATTGAAATACCGTTTAGCTCTACATGGCGTCCATCCTTTTCAAGAATGATTAATGCACAGTTCGGGTGCTCGCCCAAACTTGTTCCTTTTTCTTCAATAAATTCATAAGGAATGCCTTGTTCTTTAGCAATTTTTGTTGATGTTTTAATGCGCTCATCGAAAGTGCTAAAGCCAAGCAAACCGCCAACAATAGCTAAGTCTGTGCCGTGTCCTTTGTGTGTTTCGGCAAATGATTCGTAATAGTGTACTTCGATTGTGTCAGGCGTACCGCCTAAGACTGCTCGAGCTGCCTTGGCGATTTTGACAGCACCTGCTGTATGTGAACTAGATGGTCCCATCATAACTGGGCCAATAATATCAAATGCACTTTGGAAGTCTTTCGTACGTGCCATAGTTTATTCTCTCCTTAGTTTGTTTGATTGTTTAATTTGTTTGTATTGATGTTTAAATTCAAGTTACGTTTGCTCATAAATGTGCCAATGAAATAGCTTAAAATAATACTAATTGCTGCAACGACAACAATAGTGATGACTGTTGGAACAACTTCATTAAATCCTAATGCTACGATAGGTCCAGCAATTGGTGTAGCCATACCTGGTTGGTCTACAACAATACCCATGTAAGTGATAAATAAACCATTGACCATACCTACGATTGCGTTTGTGCCATAAAGTTGAATAGGGTACTTTGCGATAATGTCAATTTGTGTTAATGGCTCGATTGCAACCGCAAAAGCTTTACCAGGGTTACCAATTTTTAATTTTCTAAAGATCACAAAGTTAACGAATGAGCTACCCATACAACCTAATGCACCGATTGCCATTGGAATACCTGTTAAGCCGAGTAAACTTGTAAATACCATAGAGCTTAGAGGTGTCATACCCACAACAGGTACAATCGCACCGATGACTAGTGCAAGTGCGTAAGGATTATTATCACCAACAGCTGTAACAGCAGTACCGATTTGTTTTAATACAGCGATAACACTTGGTGATACAATAGATGCAATACCGAATGTAATAGCTGGTGACACTAAAATAACAACAATAAGGTCTAAACCTTCAGGAACGTATTTTTCAACTTGTTTTAAACCAAATGCTACAAAGTATGCTGCAATAAATGCAGGTAATAATTTAAAATCGAATAATACTAAACCTGTTAATACTGCAAAAACAGGGTTAACGCCAAATTTCAAACAAGTTAAAATACCTACTGCGACGCCGCTCAAACTTCCAGCAATTTCACCAATTTTAACGAAGTAGTCAATGTGGAAGACACCGCCAATAGCGTATTTTAAGAATGCCTCTGGTAGAAAGGTTGCACACGCAGCACCAGATAATGCTTGCAAGCTGACCTTACCATTAGGTGCGAACTTTAAAAATAAAGTCATTGCCAATAAAACTACAAGTAAAGTACCAATCCCTAAAATGAAATCCATAAACAATTCCTTCTCTCTAATACATTTATTTTATTTTTTTAATTGCTTCTCTCTTTAACGCAACACCATCATAATGTCTTTTGAAAGCGTATGCAAGAGCGTCATAAAGCACAAGAAAGCGATTTATCAAGATGATTTCATTTTATATAAAAAAATTATATAGATTGTGAAAATACATTTTTACTTGAACGCTGATATGCCATAATGCGTCAACGCTTCTTCACATTAATGTATTAAAGTATATGGTGATATTAGATGTTTTTGACATATTTGTGACTTATATAAAGTAAAAAAATTAATAATTTTCAGACATGTAATTTTATAGATTTAGTGTTAATAAGTAATTGATATATTTTGTCCGTTATAGCATAGAACATTAAGTTATGGTACGGGAGGTGTAGCTCAATTTCAAACTCACGTCGGATGTTAAATGATAAAAAAGCGTGTATATTATAGACAGAACAGTTAACTTATACATTCCCATAACTGTTCACCCCGATTAAGTTAAAGCAGATATAACAATCCCAAAATACCCAATAAACACCTCCTTATGAAGTCGGACGGGATTTTGGAACAATGTCTTTTATTATACAAAGGCTTTGTCCATATCCTGTACTGCTTCTCTAAGTGTTGAACGGATAGCGTTAGAATGTTCCCCGCATTCTAGCGCTTTTTATTATGAATAAAAAAGTAGGATAGACACCTCAATTTTGCAAAGAGGTTTGACTATCCTACGTTGTTCGACATAGTGAACTATTAATGATTAATGTATAGAGCTTGGAGATGTATAGAGCTATAAAAGTGTATTTGAGAAATTATAGTAACCCTAACCATTGCCAATAAGTCATACTGAATACAATAATAAGAATGTAACCTACAACTGTTAGAGGTATACCTACTTTTAAGTAATCTTTAACGGTAAATGTTTCAGTACCGTAAGCGAGCATGCCTTGTGGTGAACTCACAGGTAATAAAAACCCGAAACAAATAACGAATTGTTGTATTAAGACAAATCCAATAGAGTGGTCACCGAGATTTAGAGTAGTTGTTAATGAAATAAATACTGGAATCAGTGCAGATGCCAAACTGGTTGCACTGGCAAACCCTAAATGGATTAAAATATTGAAAAGTGAAATCAATGCAATTGTAGCAATGATGGGCATACTTTGTAATCCCATAAGACCGAATGTTTTGTCGCTAAGCCATTGGGCAGCAGTCGTTTGTAAAAGTACATTACCTAATGAGATACCTACACCGAAAACGATAATTGTTCCCCAAGGAATACGGCTTTCAGCTTCTTTCCAGCTCATAATACCAATTTTAGGAGTGAGCATAATTGCAAGTGCTAATAATGTGATAGATGATGAATCAATAGGATGCAATATCTTTTCAGTAGACCAAAGCACTAGAAGTCCAATAGAAATGACGATCAGACGCCATTCTTTCGGTGTGATTGGACCTAACTCAGCAAGTTGTTGTTTAACAAGTGCTGTTCCACCTTCAATTTCATTTTGTTCAGGAGGTAAAACTTTTAGCATTACAAAATATAAAACGATGGACATGATAATAGACCAAGGTGCAGCATATAAGAACCATTCGCCCCAAGATACATCATGACCCAGTTGATTGCTAATAAAGTTGACTGCAACAATGTTTTGAGCAGCTGCTGTTTTAATACCGACATTCCAGATAGATACGGCCTGTACAGCAGTGATCACTAATAATGCAGCAAGTTTACTATGCTTTGTTACCCCAAAAGCAGCAACCATACCGAGAAGAATAGGTACAACGGCGCCGGTACGTGCTGTTGCAGAAGGTACAAAGAAAGCTAAGATAATGGCAACGAGAATCGCGCCAATTACAATACGTTTGGTCTTGTTTCCAACGAGCGATAACACCCATAAAGCTAATCGCTTATGTAAGTTTGTCACTTGCATTGCTGTTGCTAAGAAGAGTGCAGCAGCAACCAAAGCGACAGCACTTGATGAAAAACCACTAAATGCAAGCTTTAATGCATTACTTGTACTAAACGCATCTGAACCGGTCAAGACTTCTCCACCTGACTTAGGATTGCCTAGAGATTCTGTTAGGTTTTGTACAGGGCTAAAACCAAGCAGTAAAATGATTAATCCAATAATAATTGCAGCAGATACAGGATAGCTAACGGCTTCGGTTACCCATAAAATAACAGCGAACGCTAAAATGGCAAGCGCACATTTTCCCATGATAGGTAAACTTGCAGGTGTCGGAATGAGTAAAATAGCAATAAGTACTACAAAAGCAAGAATAAACCATAATGGCTTAAATACAACAGTTGAATTATTTTTTTGAGACGTACTCATACAAAAAACCCCTTTTATATATTTGTAATCGTTTTCATTTTAACGACTATAATGAATAAAGATAACAAAATAATTAAATGTTCGCAAAATTTTTTCAACTAAAATATAACATACTTATATAAATTAATGCATGAGATGAGAAAATAAGGTGCATATTATATTAGGGGACATAGCATAGATCATCACTGTTTTTCTCATTTGTTTTTCATCGTTTAGACACAAAGTTGCCAGTTTGTCTTCAACAATTTGTCAGAATTAAGGTGTAAACAAGAGTTTGAGCAGTGATAGAATGAAAGAGATGTATATGAACGATGCTCGTCTATAAGCACAGCTGTTCAGTTCACCACATCATAAATTTATCATTCAATAAAAGGGAGAGATAAGTATGAATAAACGTTATGTCAAAGTGTTAGGTTTATATGTAGCAAGTACGGCTGTACCTGCTATGTTGAGTAAAACATGTGATTTGAATGGTTGGGTGAAGTGGGTTGTACAAACTGCAGCAGGTTATGGTATTTTTGCATATGGTTTAAAAGTGATGACACGTCGCAAAAATAATAATCAATAATTAAAAAGCACGCTAAGCAGTATGTTTTACTGTTTAGCGTGCTTTTTTCTAGCGATTTAATTTTGATTTGGTGTACCATTCAAATAGGCATACAACAATCCAATCATAAGGCCACCACCGATGTAGTTACCGATAAATGCAAAAGTGATATTTTTGAGTACACCTACCCAGCTTATAGCGTCAAAGTTGTAAAAGAGCATACCTACAAATAAGCCTGCATTGTATACAACATGTTCATAGGCCATAAAGACAAAGATAATGACGCCAATTGCGATAAAAAATGTTTTCGTTAAGCCTTCCTTAAACATTAATGAAACGTAAATACCAATATTAATAAAGAAGTTAGCAAATATAGCCTTAACTAAAATATTAATCCAAGTAGGTTCGATTGTTTTAGCATCTACTGTTGCAGTGAGTGCTGTAATCATTTCTGGTGTCATTACTTTTGTGAAGTAAAGTAGGATGAATAGCGCGAACGCACCAAGGATGTTGCCTAAAAAACAAATGATAAAAAGCCACATCGATTTGGCAATTGTAATCGTGCGATAGTACATGCCGATAGTTAAGAACATAAAGTTACTTGTTAAAAGTTCTGAGTGTGTTAATACGATGAGAACTAGGGCGATACTAAAAGCAATCGCACCCATCAAGTTGATAACACCTGGTAAAGCACCCGCCATTTGCGTTTTCATTGCTAACATAAACACTGTGACGATTGCGAGCAAAAAACCAGACATCATTGATTTTAAAATATAGCGAGACATTGTGCGATCTAACATCACTTCTTTCATTGCAACACTCTCAATAATCCCGTCTACAATGTGCCGTGATAAGAAGGTATCTTCAATATTTTTTTTGGGTTTCTCAACAGACATATAATCCCCTCCATATTTTCGTTGAATATAATATTTAGCCCGTATAATTTTATTTTACATGATAATGAGTGACTGTGATAGTACATTTGGAAAGTATAAAAAATGAATGATTATACTGTTGTCTATCTATTTTGATAGCATAACTTCATTGCAAAATAAGAGAGGTGTATCGATATGAAAAAACAGTTTAGATTAGCGACATTAAAAGATACAGAATCTTTATACCTACTCATGTATCGTGCATTTACACCTTTACGTGAAGTAGGGATCGATTGGCCATCTGTTCATGCGACGCCTGAAATGATTCAAGATAATATTCAAAATAATGCTTGCTATGTTCTTGAGATAGATGGGAACATTGTATCGACGTTATCTATTCGTTTCCCATGGGAGTCTCAAAATCCAGTGGCACAATATCCATTTATATGGTGGTTGGCAACAGATCCTGATTATGCACAATTAGGTTATGGCAGTGAGATGATGCGTTATGTTGAAGAAAGTATACTTAGAGATACGCTAAAAGCACCTGCTGTGGTGTTGGGGACGTCAGCACGTAAGATGGGGTGGCTACTTGATGTATATCAAAATAGAGGATATGATGTATTTTACGAGATGGAAGAGGAGAGTGGAGATAAGGGTGTAATGATGGTCAAAGTATTAATTCCAGAACGCTATGATGATGCTCTGCTTATACCCCCACCGTGGTCAGAAAAAAGTAATAAATAAACGTGATACAGTATAAAAATGTGATTAGGGAAACCCCTCGCAACACGCGAAGGGTTTCCCTAATTTTATATTTAGTTGTGAATATAATCACAAAAGTTGTGTGAATTAGATTACAATGAGGGTGAGGGGGCGAAGGGATTGCATAAGACGATTTTAATTGTACATGGTATGCGAAAAGGTAAGTTAAATCAAACGCTAGAACACTTTGTGCATCATTTATTTAAAGGGACTTACATTGCGTATGATGTCGCGTTTTTAGAGTCAGAAATAAAGTCTTTAGATGATGTCATAAAGGATAATGTGCAACAAGGGTATGACAAAATTAATCTTGTGCCACTATTGTTGTTCACAGCATCACATTATTATGAAGATATTGTTGAAAAAATGAAAGTATGGCAAGCTTGCTATCATTATGTTTCTTTCCAGTTGGCAGAGCCATTAGGTACACACCCATATATGACAGATTGGGTAGCATCTCAATTATCACATCATGCAGATGATATTGATGAAGAAACAGGTATTGTGATTTTAGCACATGGAAACAAGCGTTTTGATGAACCGGATCGGGCATTAACATCAATTGCAAAACAGTTATCAGATACTGAATATCACTGTTATCCGAGTATGGTATACGGTGCGCTTAACTTTTATGAAACACTGCCTTTCATTGCGAAACAATATGAAAAGTTGCTTATCGTGCCATTCTTCTTTTTTGATGGTTACTTAGTGAATAAAACGAAACGCCAAATTGATGATATGGCATTACCGTGTGAAGTCGCTTATACATCAGCAATTAACTTTGACCCAATATTAAAAAAGATTATTTTAGAACGCATTGCAACATGTGAGGAGGCACAATATGTATCCAGTACAGTTAAACTTGCAAGATAAGCATGTTGTTATTGTCGGAGGGGGCAAAATTGCTTGGCGTAAGTTTAAGGTTTTAGTACGCGAAGGATGTCGAATTGATATTGTGAGTCCCAAATTTCATGAAAAATTTTTGGAAGAGACATGGCCCAATACGGTGCGCTTATTACAAAAAGAGTATGAATCGAGTGATATTGAATCCGCAGCATTGATTATTGTCGCAACAAACAATGCAACAGTAAATGATCAAGTTACACAGGATGCGACGCCATCTCAATGGGTTAATCATACAGGAGATAAACAACAATCAGACTTTTTCAATATGCTTACAGTTGTACATGATGATGTAACTGTCAGTGTAGGATCGGCGGGTCAGTCTATTCGTAAAACACAGCAATATACAGCGAAAATTAAGGCATTTTTAGAAACATTAGAGGAGGATATCCATGAGTAAAACAAAACTATTGATGATTGGTAACGGTATGGCGGGTGTACGTACAATTGAAGAAATTTTAGAGCGTGATCCAGATCAATTTGAGATTACGATTATTGGTAAAGAACCTTATCCAAACTACAACCGTATTATGTTATCTAATATTTTACAAAATAAAATGACTGTTGAAGAAACAATTATGAATCCATATGAGTGGTATGAAGAACAAGGGATTCAACTGATTACAGGTGATAAAGTCGTTAAAATTGATCGAGAAAAACAACATGTAGAAACAGAAAGTGGTCGAGTTGTTGCGTATGATCAAATGATTATTGCGACAGGTTCAGACTCGTTTATTTTGCCAATTGATGGCTCTCGTTTAGAAGGGGTTGTTGGCTTCCGTACCATTGACGATACCGAAAAAATGTTAGAAACAGCTCAAACCAAAAAGAAAGCGATTGTTATTGGTGGTGGGTTACTCGGTTTAGAGTGTGCGCGTGGTTTAGTCGATCAAGGCATGGATGTCACGGTGGTTCATTTAGCTGAGTGGCTAATGGAAGTTCAATTAGACCGCAAAGCAGGAGAGCTATTAAAAGCAGATCTTGAAAAGCAAGGCATAAAATTTGAATTACAAGCCAATACACAAGAAATTATTGGTGAACAGCATGTAGAAGGAATTCGTTTGTCAGATGGTCGTGTACTGGATGCAGATATGGTTGTTATGGCAGTAGGTATTCGTCCAGTAACGAAAGAAGCACGTGCTGCTGGTTTAGAAATTGGACGTGGTATTGTTGTAGACGACTTTATGAAAACAAGCGATCCTAATATTTATGCAGTAGGAGAATGTGCAGAACATCGCTCTAAAGTATACGGTCTTGTAGCGCCACTATATGACCAAGGTAAGGTGCTTGCAGATCATATTACAGGTAGACCAACAGAAGGCTATCAAGGATCTACAACATTCACGTCATTAAAAGTATCAGGCTGTGATTTGTTCAGTGCTGGGCGTATTACAGAAAATGAAGAAGTGCGTGGCATCGAAACATTTAATGGTGTAGATAATATTTATAAAAAAGTATTTATTAAAGATAAGAAAATTGTCGGTGCAGTATTATACGGTGACACTGAAGAAGGTAATCGCTTTTATAACATGATGAAAAAAGGTGATACGATTGATGAATATACACTCGTTTCTATTTTACATAAAGCGGGTGAAGTTGATGCCATCAGTGTAGCGGATATGGATGACGACGAAACAATTTGTGGTTGTAATGGTGTGTCAAAAGGCGTTATCGTCAATGCAATTAAAGAACAAGGATTAACATCTGTTGCGGATGTGACGCGTGTAACTAAAGCGGGTAACTCTTGTGGTAAATGTAAAGGACAAATTGGGGAGCTACTTGAGTATACGCTTGGTGCAGACTTTGTGGAAAATGCACCAACAGGTATTTGTGCATGTACAGATTTATCACGTGACCAAATTGTAACTCAAATTCGAGCAAAAGGTTTGAAAACATCGAAGGAAGTCAGACACGTATTAGACTTTAAGGATAAAGGTGGTTGTCCAAAATGTCGACCAGCGATTAACTATTATTTGAATATGGTTTACCCTCATGATCATGAAGATGAAAAAGCTTCAAGATTTGCTAATGAACGTTACCATGCAAATATTCAAAATGATGGTACATTCTCAGTGATTCCACAAATGCGTGGCGGGGTAACAGATGCAGATCAATTGATTCGATTAGGTGAAGTCGCTAAGAAATACGATGTACCTCTTGTAAAAGTAACAGGTTCACAACGTATTGGTTTATACGGTGTGAAAAAAGAAGAGTTGCCAAAAGTATGGGATGATCTCGGTATGCGTTCGGCATCAGCCTATGCGAAGAAAACGCGTTCAGTAAAAAGTTGTGTGGGTAAAGAATTTTGTCGTTTTGGTACACAATACACGACTAAACTGGGAATTCGTTTAGAAAAAACATTTGAATATATTGATACGCCGCATAAATTTAAAATGGGTGTATCAGGTTGTCCACGTAGTTGTGTAGAGTCTGGTGTTAAAGACTTTGGCATTATCGGTGTGGAAAATGGCTTCCAAGTATATGTTGGAGGTAATGGTGGTACGGATGTTGTTAAAGCAGAATTTTTAACAACAGTTGCCACAGAAGATGAAGTCGTTAAATTATGTGGTGCGTATATGCAATATTATCGTGAAACAGGTATTTATGCAGAGCGTACAGCACCTTGGTTGAAGCGCATGGGCTTTGAACAAGTAAAGTCAGTTGTATTAGACCCAGAAAAACAAGAGGAATTGTATGCACGTATTATGGATGCAAAAGCAGCAATAGCCGAAGAACCGTGGAATGATATTATAAATGATGGTCAAAAACAAAAAATATTTGAAGTAGAGAAGGTGTAATGGCGATGCTACAACAAAAAGTAAAAGTGGCGCATATTTCAGAGTTAGTCCCATTGATTGGTAAAAAGGTTATAGTAGAAGATAAGCAAATTGGTTTGTTTTTAATGGAAGATGGTGAGATTAAAGCAGTCAATAATGTTTGCCCACATAAACAAGGTCCATTGTCTGAAGGGACTGTGAGTGGTCATTATGTATTTTGCCCATTACATGATCAAAAAATTGATTTGAATACGGGAGAAGTACAAGCACCAGATGAAGGTTGTGTTGAGACATATAAGGTAGAAGTGATTGATGATGAGGTTTACTTATGTCTGTAATAGACGATCATACAAAAGTGTTTTTAGTAGGTGCGGGTCCAGGAGATCCGTGCCTACTTTCTAAAAAAGCAGAGCGCTGTATTCAAAAAGCAGATGTCATCTTATATGATCAACTGGTGAATCCTTTTATTTTACAGCTTTCACGTCCAGATGCTGAGTGGGTACATGTAGGTAAGACGCCTTATACAAAATATATTAAACAAGACCGCATCAATGAATTACTTGTCGAAAAAGCGCAAGAGTATCAGTATATTGTCCGTCTCAAAGGCGGAGATCCTGCTATTTTTGGAAGAGTTGCTGAAGAAGTAGAAATGTTGCGAAAGCATCATATTGACTTTGAGATTGTTCCGGGGATTACAGCGGCGAGTGGAGCAATCAGTCAATTGGGCAGAGGTCTCACAGAGCGTCAAATCTCAACGAATATTACATTTACAACAGGTCATTTTAAGGATGATGTGGAGAATGAGATAGATATTACAACGCTTGACAACGGAGGGACTTTAGCGATTTATATGGGTGTCAAACGCTTACCTCAACTCATGACTGAAATTATGGATAAGGTAGGTATTGATTATCCGGTGGCTGTTATTTTTAACGCGACACGACCCAATCAACTGATTATAGGCGGAACAGTTACAACAATTGCACATAAAATTTCAGCGCTTCCTGATCGACCTGGTCCGGGAGTTACAATCGTAGGTGAAGTCGTACGAGATGTAGAAGAGATTAAACCTGATGTTCAAGAGGTACCGGAAATGGTATTGCTTAAAGGAATGCGAGCAACATGTATTGATGAAGCATATCATATATTCGAACGAGGTGGTGCTGCATTAATCGATGATCGAGAGACATCAGAACTTCATCCAAGTCAACAAACCATTTTAACACAGTGGATAGAAGATATGACATTTACAAAATATAGAACGGTTTAAGTGTGGGTTAAAGTTGTATAATTTGAAATAGAATAATAGTAATTTGTCAGAAATAGTTAGAAGACGTAGTGTGCCAATCGCTAGGATAATCAATATGTAGCTGTTGATATGATTTTGACGTCATCAAATAAGGTTAAGAGTGTGTTAGAACTTTTATTGTAAAGATAAGGTTTTTAGCACACTTTTTTAGTTGTTTTTTCAAATGAATGATGTAGAAGAGAGATTATAAATGAACGAAAATCATGTATGCGTTAGGGTTGAGATAAGTCACATCAACTTTGTGATTTTTTTAACATCTAGGGAATATGCGTATATAAATAGGCGATTCCCTAGTATCGTGAAATTTTGAGCAAATGTAAAATAAAGATAATAAGGAAAGCCTATGTCTATTGAGGAGGATGAATATGGCAAAATTTGGATTGAATTTCTTTAAACCGACTGAAAAGTTCAATGGAAATTGGTCAGTGTTAGAGCACAAGAGCCGTGAATGGGAAAAAATGTACAGAGAGCGATGGAGCCATGACAAAGTTGTGCGTACAACACATGGTGTCAACTGTACAGGATCATGTTCGTGGAAAGTATTTGTCAAAAATGGTGTCATTACTTGGGAAAACCAACAAATCGATTATCCAAGTTGTGGACCAGACATGCCTGAGTTTGAACCTCGTGGGTGCCCACGTGGTGCATCTTTTTCTTGGTATGAGTACAGCCCATTGCGTATTAAATACCCATACATCCGAGGTAAATTATGGGAATTATGGAAACAAGCATTATCTGAAAACGACGATCCAATTTCAGCATGGGCATCTATTGCTGAAGATGAAGAAAAGACACGTATCTATAAAACAGCACGTGGTAAAGGTGGACATGTGCGAGCAAATTGGAAAGATGTTGCGCAGCTCATTGCGGCACAATTAATTTATACCATTAAAAAAGATGGACCTGACCGTATTGCGGGATTCACACCAATTCCAGCGATGTCAATGATTAGTTATGCAGCAGGTGCACGTTTTATTTCATTACTTGGTGGAGAAATGCTTAGTTTCTATGACTGGTATGCCGATTTACCACCAGCATCACCACAAATTTGGGGTGAACAAACTGACGTGCCAGAATCAAGTGACTGGTATAACGCGTCATATGTTATGATGTGGGGTTCTAACGTGCCATTGACACGTACACCAGATGCACACTTTATGACGGAAGTGCGTTATAAAGGTGCTAAAGTGGTTTCGGTTGCACCAGATTATGCAGAGAACGTTAAGTTTGCAGATAACTGGTTAGCACCAAATCCGGGTACAGATGCAGCGATTGCACAGGCGATGACGCACGTTATTTTACAGGAATTTTATGAAGATCAACCTTCTGAAATGTTCATCAACTATGCAAAACAATATTCTGATATGCCATTTGTTATTCGCTTAGATAAAGATGAAAATGGCTATAAAGCGGGTCGTTTCTTACGCTCAAGTGACTTTGGTAGCACAACTGAAAACAGTGAATGGAAACCTGTTGTAATTGATACATTTACAAACAGCATTCAAGTGCCAAATGGAACAATGGGGCAACGTTGGGAAGAAGGTAAGCAATGGAACCTTAAATTAGAAAATGAGCAAGGGGAAAAAATTGATCCAGCAATGACAGTAGCAACAGGTGAGTACGAACTTACAACTGTACAATTCCCTTATTTTGACAATGCAGGTAATGGCGTATTCGAAAGACCAATTCCTGTACGTAAAGTGACGCTAGCAAACGGAGAAGAAACATATATTACGACAATTTACGATTTAATGGCGTCACAATACGGTGTGAAACGTTTTGGCCACGAATTAGAAGCAAAAGGTTTCGAAGATGCTTCATCGTTCTATACACCAGCTTGGCAAGAAAAAGTGACTGGTGTAAAAGCAAATGTCGTGACACAAGTGGCACGTGAATTTGCGCAAAATGCAATTGACACAGGTGGTCGCTCAATGATTATCATGGGTGCAGGTATTAACCACTGGTTTAACTCTGACACGATTTATCGTTCGATTTTAAACCTTGTTATTTTATGTGGATGTCAAGGTGTAAACGGTGGCGGCTGGGCACACTATGTAGGTCAAGAAAAATGTCGTCCAATCGAAGGATGGAGTACTATTGCTTTTGCAAAAGACTGGCAAGGTCCACCACGTCTACAAAATGGAACAAGCTGGTTCTATTTTGCAACAGATCAATGGAAATATGAGGAGTCTGGTGTAGATCGCTTAGCATCGCCACTTGCTGAAAATATTAAGTTACAACACCCAGCAGACTATAATGTTCTTGCTGCACGTAACGGTTGGTTGCCATCATATCCACAATTTGACCGTAACAGCTTGTTATGGGGTGAAGAAGCACGTGACGCAGGTGAGTTTACAAATGAAGCGATATTACAACGCGCATTAGAGGATGTGAAGTCACGTAAGACAAAATTTGCAGTTGAAAATCCAGGATTGCGTAAAAATCATCCGAAGTCGTTGTTCGTATGGCGTTCAAATTTAATTTCAAGCTCGGCTAAAGGTCAAGAGTACTTTATGAAACATTTATTAGGTACGAAATCTGCATTAATGGCAGAGCCGAATGAAACAGATAAGCCAACAGAAATCGAGTGGAGTGAAGATACGGTAGGTAAGCTCGACTTGTTAGTAGCGCTGGACTTCCGTATGACAGCAACACCATTGTATTCGGATATCGTATTACCAGCAGCAACATGGTATGAAAAACATGATATTTCATCAACAGATATGCATCCATTCATCCATCCATTCAATCCGGCAATTGACCCATTATGGGAATCTCGTTCTGACTGGGATATCTTTAAAACATTAAGTAAAACCTTCTCAGATATGTCACGTGTTCACCTGACTGGTACATTCAAAGATGTTGTGACAGCACCATTAGCACATGACTCTAAACAAGAGATTTCTCTAGCTTATGGTTTGATCAAGGACTGGACAAAAGGCGAGGTGGAACCAATTCCAGGTAAGACAATGCCAGGATTTGCGGTTGTAGATCGTACGTACACAGATGTACATGATAAATTTATCTCTGTTGGTCCATTACTTGAAAATGGTAAAGTTGGGGCACATGGCGTGAGCTTCTCCGTAAAAGAAGAATACGATGAATTACGCAGTATAGTAGGAACATGGGAAGACGACTCAGTTAAGCATAACAAGCCACGTATTGATACAGCGCGTAAAGTAGCAGATGTTATCCTAAACGTATCTTCTGCATCAAATGGTCGTGTATCGCAAAAATCATATGAAGATCTTGAACAACAAACAGGCATGGAGCTTAAAGATATTTCGGCAGAGCGTGCATCTGAAAAGATTACATTCTTGAACATAACATCTCAACCACGTGAAGTTATTCCGACAGCAGTGTTCCCGGGTTCTAATAAACAAGGTCGCCGTTATTCACCATTTACAACGAACATTGAACGTCTTGTACCGTTTAGAACATTAACAGGAAGACAAAGTTACTATATCGACCATGAAGTATTCCAACAATTTGGTGAGGCATTACCAGTGTACAAACCAACATTGCCACCAATGGTATTCGGTACAAAAGATAAAGAGGTTAAGGGTGGCGTTGATGCACTTGTATTACGTTACTTAACACCACATGGTAAGTGGAATATCCACTCAACATATCAAGATAACCAACATATGTTGACGTTATTCCGTGGAGGTCCAACTGTATGGATTTCAAACGAAGACGCGGCACAACATGATATTAACGATAATGATTGGTTAGAAGTTTATAATAGAAATGGTCTCGTAACGGCACGTGCAGTTGTATCACACCGTATGCCACGCGGTACAATGTTTATGTATCATGCACAAGATAAACATATCGAGACACCAGGATCTGAAATCTCTGGTACACGTGGTGGCTCACACAATGCACCAACGCGTATTCACTTGAAACCAACACAATTGATGGGTGGTTACGCACAAATTAGTTATTCATTCAACTACTACGGACCAATCGGAAATCAACGTGACGTATATGTAGCTGTTAGAAAGATGAAAGAGGTGGATTGGCTTGAAGATTAAAGCACAAGTAGCAATGGTATTAAACCTAGATAAATGTATTGGATGTCATACATGCAGTGTGACATGTAAAAGCACATGGACAAATCGCCCGGGTGCAGAATATATGTGGTTTAACAACGTGGAAACAAAGCCGGGTATTGGTTATCCAAAACGTTGGGAAGACCAAGAGCATTACAAAGGGGGTTGGACACTTAACAAAAATGGTAAGCTAGAACTTAAATCAGGTACACGTCTTAATAAGATTGCACTTGGTAAAATTTTCTACAACCCTAATATGCCGGTCATTAAAGACTACTATGAGCCATGGACATACAACTATGAACATTTGACAACAGCCAAAGATTCTGAACATACACCAGTGGCTAAAGCACACTCAGTCATGACGGGTGAGCGCATGGATATTGATTGGGGTCCAAACTGGGAAGATGACTTGGCAGGCGGACATATTACAGGCCCACAAGATCCAAACATTCAAAAGATTGAAGAAGAAATCAAATTTAACTTTGACCAAACATTCATGATGTATTTACCACGTTTATGTGAACACTGCTTGAATCCAAGCTGTGTTGCATCATGTCCATCAGGTGCAATGTACAAACGTGACGAAGATGGTATTGTACTTGTAGACCAAGATGCGTGTCGAGGATGGCGTTACTGTATGACTGGTTGCCCATACAAAAAAGTGTATTTCAACTGGAAAACAAACAAAGCAGAAAAATGTACTTTCTGTTTCCCACGTGTTGAAGCAGGCTTACCAACTGTATGTTCTGAAACATGTACAGGTCGTATGCGTTATTTAGGTGTACTCCTTTATGATGCAGATCGCGTACAAGAAGCAGCTTCAACTGAAAATGAACAAGATTTATATGAAAAACAATTAGAGTTATTCTTAAATCCATTTGATGAAGCGGTTATTGAACAAGCAGAAAAAGACGGTATTGCACAAGAGTGGATTGAAGCAGCACAAAACTCACCGATTTACAAGTTGGCGATTGAGTACAAATTGGCATTCCCATTACATCCAGAGTACCGTACAATGCCAATGGTTTGGTATTGTCCGCCACTCAGCCCAATTATGAATTACTTTGAAGGTAAAAACTCTGCAAATAATCCAGATGCCATCTTCCCAGCTATTGAGGAAATGCGTCTACCTGTACAGTACTTAGCTGAATTATTTACAGCAGGTGACACAACAGCTGTTAAAGGATCATTACAACGTATGGCAATGATGAGAAGCTATATGCGTGCTCAAAATACAGGACGTGAATTTGACTTGTCACGTTTAGAGCGTGTAGGTTTAACAGAGCGTCAAGCCAAAGATATGTATCGTTTACTTGCAATTGCAAAACATGAAGATCGTTTTGTGATTCCAACATCTCACAAAGAACAATATATGGACACTTATGCTGCACAAGGTAGCCAAGGATACGGTGGCGAATACTTTGGTGCAAACTGTGATGGTTGTGGTGTACCTGTAGGATCAGGTGGTAAAACAGGTCAAGAGATTTACAATGAAAGCTTCTATGGAGGGATCTTCCGTGATTAATCTTGATATGCTGAAACACTATAAAGACACATTAGGTTATATGAGTCAGCAATTAAGTTTCCCGGAGAAGCTCACGTTTCACCCAAAAACATTCGAAGACGTATTTAATGAGGCACATCCTGCGTACCCTCATATGGTGACATATCGCGAATTAATGTATGAAAAAAGTTTAGCTGATATTCAAGCATTATATACAGATACGTTTGACTTTAATAAAAAAACAACATTATATATGACATTCAATAAATTTGATACGCAGAAAGAGCGTGGTCAAATGTTGGCAAAACTCAAGGTCTTGTACGAAATGTTCGGCCTTGAGATGCCATCTAATGAGTTGTCAGATTATCTACCGTTGATGTTAGAGTTTTTATATGCCGCTCATACTGATGGAGATAGTCGTGCACAAGAGAATATGCAGCTCGTTATTATGATTATTGAGGATGGCACGTATCCAATCATGAAACATTTAGAAGAAAAAGAAAATCCATACAGTCATTTAATTCGGGGACTCCGTGAAACTTTAAAGCGCTGTATAGTAGAAGACAATGAGGTGAAACACCATGTTTAATCAATTTTTATGGGTCATTTTTCCTTATCTCTGTCTTGCAATCTTTGTTATTGGTCATATTGCACGCTATAAGTATGATCAATTTTCATGGACTGCAAAATCGAGTGAATTTATTGAAAAGAAGCAGCTTAAATGGGGAAGTTTATTGTTCCATCTAGGAATTATTCCAGTATTTTTTGGTCATGTTGTTGGATTATTAATTCCAGCACATTGGTTAGAGCGCGTTGGCGTGAATGATCATCTCTACCATATCGGTGCTGTGTATATTGGTAGTATCTTTGGTATAATAACGTTAATAGGTATGTTTTTATTAACAGCAAGACGCGTAACAAAGCAAAATGTACGTCGTCTAAGCTCAGCATCAGATATTTTTGTAAATTTCCTATTGTTAGGTATTGTGTTTGCAGGATGTTATGCAACACTTGTAACCAATGCAACAGTACCAGATTTTGATTATCGCCAAACGATTTCAATCTGGTTTAGAGGGTTATTTACACTTAGCCCAGATGCAAGTTTAATGGTTAATGTACCACTTGCTTTCAAATTGCATGTATTATTAGGTTTTACGATTATGGCGTGTTGGCCGTTTACGCGTTTGGTACACGTATGGAGCGTGCCATTGACTTATGCAAGCCGCAGTTATATTATTTATCGTAAACATAAAATTTAATATGGAGTGATGACCGTGAACCAGATTGATTTCTCACAACATGATTATCAAAAAGAGTTAGATAGATTGCGTCATAAATATCAATTTGACTTTGCTGGTATCGCATTACCGACAGAAGATCATGTTGGCACGAAAATCAAATGGAGATACGTGTCAGGCAACTTAAATGAAAGATATCGACGCATCGAACTACGCTATGGGCGTGGTGTAGCTGGCAATGTCATGAAAACAGGTAAGTCTATGATTATTCATGATGCGAATGAAGAGCAAATTCAAAGCGCGTTGTTTAACTACCCTATTTTAATCAGTGAACAACTGACTTCTATTGTGGCAATACCACTTTGGCATAATCATCGTGTCAAAGGGGTATTGTTATTTGGTCAACGAGAGGGTGTACCATTGCCACAAGTTGCTAAAAATGTTTCTGAAATTAAAGGAATCGGTAGTTTAACAAGCGAAGATAAGGTGATGCAATGATGATAGAGCAGCAAAAAGAAGAACTTTCATCTTTTTTAAATGCATATTACCATCAGACTTCTGAGATGATTATTTTTATCGATGCTGAAGGAAAAGTTATATATATGAATGAAGCAGCAGAGCGTGTGATATCACCAGAGAATGATTTGAGTGGCATATCTAATACGATATGTGGGCGCTGTGAAGGGCATACGAATGAACATGCCTTACAAACATGTTATAACTGTTTTTTACAAGCAGAAGATTTAGGTAATACAGCATTTCAAGTTTTTATGAAAACAACAGATAATAAGGTAGAACCTTTTACAGCAACGTATCAAACAATAGATGAAGTGAACCAAATCAAAGCTTTTACATTACAAAATGTAACACCACAGCTACAACGTCAAGAAAAATTATATCAACGTAACATGATACGTAAAACAATTGCAGCTCAAGAAAACGAACGTAAGCGGATTTCGAGAGAGCTGCACGATGGTGTAGTTCAAGAGCTACTCAATGTAAGTGTAGAGTTGCGTCTTCTCAAGTATCAAAAGGATATGGAAACTTTATTGGGGCACTCACAGAATATTGAAGGTTTAATGACTAAGTTGATTGATGATATTCGCAACCTATCTTTAGAATTAAGACCTTCTTCGTTAGACGATTTAGGGTTAGATGCGGCATTTAAATCCTATTTTAAACAGCTTGAGTTAAACTATGGCTTAATGGTGAATTATCATTTTGATATGACACCACAACGCTTTGACAGTGAGATTGAAACAGTCGTCTATCGTGTTGTACAAGAAGCGGTATTTAATGCGATGAAGTATGCGGGTGTAGATGTTGTGGATGTTTCCATCAGAAGAACAGAAGACTTTTTATATGCGGAAGTATCTGACCAAGGTCAAGGATTTGAACCGAGCGATTCGCCAAGAGGCTCAGGGCTAGGACTCTATGGTATGAATGAACGTGCTGAACTGGTTAATGGACACCTAGATATAGAAACACAAAAAGGCAAAGGTACAATTGTGTCGCTTGATGTACCAATTAACCAAAAGTGAGGGGAAGAAGTGCATGAAAATCGTAATTGCAGATGATCACGCGGTGGTACGCACGGGCTTTTCGATGATTTTGAATTTTCAAGAAGATATGGAAGTCGTCGGAACAGCTGCTGACGGGGTGGAAGCATATCAAAAAGTGATGGAACATGAACCAGATGTGCTAATTATGGATTTAAGTATGCCACCGGGGGAATCAGGATTAATTGCAACAAGTAAGATATTAGATAGTTTTCCAAATACGAAAATATTAATTCTTACAATGTTTGACGATGAAGAATACCTTTTCCATGTCTTGAGAAGTGGTGCGAGTGGTTATATTTTAAAAAATGCACCTGATGAACAACTTTTACTAGCGATTAGAACGGTTTATAAAGGACAGACATATATCGATCCAAAAATGACGACATCTTTAGTAAAAGAGTTTGTGCAGTCGTCCAATGATGATACGTACTCCAATGATCCTTTCAAGATTTTATCAAAACGAGAGTTGGAAATTTTGCCATTGATTGCAAAAGGGTATGGCAATAAAGATATTGCAGAAAAATTATTTGTTTCTGTAAAAACAGTCGAAGCACATAAAACACGAATAATGGATAAATTAGATTTGAAATCTAAACCTGAACTTGTAGAATATGCCTTAAAGAAAAAGCTGCTTGATTTTTAAGGCACGAAAATCATAAGCAATTTTGGTTGTATTCATACAGCTGAAGTTGCTTTTTTAGTTGTTGCGCTATCTGTGGCAAATAAGGTAGAAGCTATCAAAATGCGTAAATGATTAGGCGCATGATTTGATGTGTGCAGGTTTTTACTATAAATCATCGTGTTTATTTTGTATTAGGGGATACTCCTCTGTGAGTATAGGGGAAGTCCTTATGTTATACATTTCACAATAAGGTTAAACTGATGATGAACAAGCTTATCAAAAGTGGGTGTATTAAGATACTTTTTGATGCTAGAGAATTATAAAAGAAAAGGTGAATGAATGATGAATAAGTCAAAGGGTGGTTTACAGTTAGGGCTACAAACATTCAGTTTAGTTGCTGGATTTATGGCTTGGAGTATCATTGCTCCATTAATGCCATTTATTTCCCAAGACATTGAAGTAACGAGTGGACAGCTTTCTATTATTTTAGCGATCCCTGTTATTTTAGGGTCAGTTTTACGTGTACCATTTGGTTATTTAACAAATATTGTCGGTGCCAAATGGGTATTTTTTACAAGTTTTCTCGTGTTACTTGTGCCTATTTTCTTATTGAGTCAGGCGACAACACCGGGTAACTTAATGTTTGCTGGTTTCTTTTTAGGTGTAGGTGGCGCTATTTTCTCAGTAGGTGTAACATCTATTCCAAAATATTTCGCAAAAGATAAAGTTGGTTTGGCAAACGGTATTTATGGTATGGGTAACTTAGGTACAGCGGTATCAGCTTTTCTAGCACCTCCTATTGCGGGTATTATTGGTTGGCAAAATACAGTACTCAGTTACTTAATCGTTATGGCAGCTTTTGCGATTTTAATGTTTATCTTAGGTGATGGTCAAGAACCAAAAGTTAAAGTACCATTAGTTGAACAATCACGAAAATTATTAGCGAACTACAAGCTGTACTATTTAAGTTTTTGGTATTTCATTACATTCGGTGCATTTGTAGCATTTGGATTGTTCTTACCTAACTATTTAGTAGAACATTTCAGTGTAGATAAAGTAGATGCAGGTATTCGTACAGGTGTTTTCATCGCTTTAGCAACATTTTTACGACCAATCGGTGGTATTCTTGGAGATAAATTCAATGCTGTAACAATGTTAAAAGTCTTTTTCTCGCTCATGATTGTAGGTGCATTAATTTTAGGTATATCAAGTACAATGTTCCTTTTCACAATCGGTTGTTTGACTGTTAGTATTTGTGCAGGTATCGGTAATGGTCTTATTTTCAAATTGGTACCTCATTACTTTTCAAAAGAAGCTGGTGTTGCAAACGGCATCGTATCAATGATGGGGGGTCTCGGAGGATTCTTCCCACCACTTGTGATTTCGGCTGTAACATCAATGACAGGCACAAGCCACTTAGCGTTCATTTTATTAGCAGTTTTTGGTGTAGTTGCATTATTGACAATGTTCAACTTGTCAAAACGTGAAAAAGTCACAGTATAGTAAATAAAGACGTCTTATACATGGAAACAACGATGTATAAGGCGTCTTTTTATTGTTAAAAATGCGTTTTAATTATTGAAGCAAGAAGAACAGGTAATTCTTCAAAGACACTTTTTTTATGAATACGTTCCGTTATTTTATGTGCGTCTTTACCGATTGGTCCACAGTTAATCATCGGAGCTTGAATGTGTTCGATCGCATCGAAGGGAATAGAATAAGTTTGGTTAAAAACAGGAGTGTTATGCACATAGGATTCAAATCCGGAACCATTGGGAGATGGTGAAACATAACTCAAGTCACTAATACCATTAAAGTAATGTATACGTCGTGAAGGTCTGTTAAATTGCGAAAGTGACGTTTTATTGAGTGTCTGACTAATCGCTTCAGTCAATGCATCGTATGAAGCATTTGTTGCAGGATAATAGGGCGGTGAAAAAAACGTGACAACAGTAGGACCAAGTTCTCTACATAAGTTCATCAATCGATCAACAATCGCAATAGATTGTTGATGAGGTGCACTATCAGTTTGTATGCCCTTATCAATACATGCATAAACAGATGTTCTATGATGATGTTCTAAAGCATGATTTAAAAGTGCATCATAAGTCATAAAGTGCATGTCTAGGGGGGCAATGTTTTCTTGTGCAATACGTTGTTGATAGTGTTTGACGCCCTTTTTCATCCCCTCTAACACTGCTGTATTAAATTGTTGAAAGAGTTCATCGGCATTGCGTTTAAATAAAAACATATTAAATAATGCAACCGATCGAAAAGGCGTTTGAACGTCATACTGCTGTTTAATATCAGATACACGCAAACTCACGGGCATAGGCGTATGTTCATCTTCAAATGATTCTTGAAAGCGCGAATGATATTCAATTTCTTGTTGAATATAACTCATAATAAAGTTAGAACTTAATCCAGCAGCAGGTGTACCCACATGGGTTTCTCTTCCATAAACAAGTACACTGGGCATAATCTTACCGATAGAACCTGTATAATGATAATGATTGTTGTCGAGATGTGCTTGTTGAAAAGTAGGTTCGCTATTCAAATGTAAAGCGATAGAGAGTTGATAGGTTTGGCAAAGTGTATCTAAGTATTCAATAGCAGCATGCATACCTTTAGATGTTACCTCCTCATCAGGTACGGTGACTAAAATGAGGTTAATGTCCCAAGATTCTAAAATAGCACGTTCGATGAGTGACATATGAAGCATAAGCCCGGGTTTCATATCCATTACACCACGCCCAAATAAATACTGCTCGGATTTTAAGTCGTCTTGACTCATAGCATCTAAAAGGTGAATATTTTGTTTGAAAGCTGCTGAAAGAGCATCTGTATCGAAGGCTAAATGCTGATAGGGACCGTAATCATCTATGCCTACTGTATCGTAATGACTGATGAGTGTAATCGTTTGTGCTGTATGATATGAACGATAAAGTGCAACAACTGCATGACGTGCATCATCAGTTGGCACGAGGGATAAGTATTCAGGGTGCTGTTGGAAATAAGGCAGTTGTGAAAGTTCTTCTTGAATCAAATAAGGAAAATACTTTTCTCCGGATGAATGTGTAACACTTGAATGTGCAACAAGTTTTTTGAGCAATGCTTCACGATGCTCTGGTGTTTGCCATTGAGCTGTCATAGTCATCTCTCCCCTTTGTTGATAATGTAACTTTATCTTTATTGTAAAGGTTTTCTCATATCAATCACAAATATTTTAGTAGACAGCCTGTTTTTGACTATTGTGTGACGCACAAAAGAGTATATACTGAAAACGATTCAGTTGTGTTAAGATTACTCTATATAATAGTTTAAGACGTTGGAGGCGTACATAATGGCAAAGAAAATAGTAGGTTTTATATTAGCAATTGTTTTACTATTTATCTTAGTAGGGGCTGGCTTTTTTGGTTATAAAGGTTATCAAAAAAGTCAAAACTTAAAATTGATTGATCAATATTTAACAGAGCATCATTTAAAAGATAAGATTATTGAAGAAAAGCATGAGTACGATCCACGAAAAGGTGTGTTTTATAAAGAAATTGTTTTTGAAGGGGATACAAAAAATACATATATTGCACAACCGATACATTTAAAAAGAGGCTTTTTCTTACAAGGATTTGATACGGATACTAAAAAACATGATAAAAAAGCCAAATATAACTTCTTTGATGAAAATTATAAAATGAAATAAAAAAAACAAATTATTTGAGTTGTATGTTTAAAGCGAGAGCGTTGAACTCCTAAGTGAGTGAAAACTGTCTCGCTTTTGTACTTTATTGAGGTGACCAGTTGGATTATTATACAAAATAGAAAGTGTTTTGATATGATAATTATAAAATATAAAAGAGGGGGAATTTATATGAAAAAGACAGAAACGTTGTTAAAAAGCTTAACCGATCTTGATGGCATTGCAGGTCATGAATATGATGTGAAAGCGACGATGACAGAGTTGTTAAAGCCGAATAGTGATGAGATGATATATGATAACTTAGGTGGTGTTTTCGGTAAAAAAACTTCGCAGACAGGTAAGCGTACGTTAATGATTGCAGGTCATTTGGATGAAATCGGATTTATAGTGACAAAAATTGACGATAATGGCTTTATTAAGTTTACACCAATAGGGGGTTGGTGGAATCAAGTGATGTTATCGCAAAAAATGACAATTACAACAGATGATGGGGAAAAAATTCGAGGTATTATTGGATCCAAGCCACCTCATATTTTAACGGCAGAGGCGCGCCAAAAGCCAGTTGATATTAAAGACATGTTTATTGATGTCGGTGCAAGTAGTAAATCCGAAGTAGAAGAAGCAGGCATTGAGATTGGCAATATGATTACACCTTATTCAGAGTTTGAGACATTACTCAATAAAGATTATATGACGGCTAAAGCGTTTGATAATCGTTTTGGTTGTGCATTGGCAGTAGATGTTTTAGACGAACTGAAAAAAGAAAACTTAAATATTAATCTCGTTGCAGGTGCAAATGTTCAAGAAGAAGTGGGATTACGTGGTGCACAAGTGGCAACGCATAAAGTTAAGCCTGACTTAGCAATTGCAGTAGATGTAGGTGTTGCTTATGATACACCTGGATTGGCTTCTGATGGTGATACGAGGTTAGGACATGGTCCTATTGTTCTGAATATGGATGCAAGCAACATTGGGCACACGGGCTTAATTCGTCACATTAAAAATGTAGCAAAGGCACATCATATTCGTTTGCAGTGGGATTCCCTACCGGGTGGTGGCACAGATGCAGGTAATATACATAAGTCATTAGACGGTGTGCCATCTGTCGCATTATCAGTACCACTACGCTATATGCATTCTAATGTTTCTGTAATGAGTAAGTCAGACTATCAACAAGCAGTAAAGTTAGTCGTAGAAGTGGTGAAAGCATTAACAGATGAAGTTGTAGATGAGATCATTTGGTAAATACAAGACGCGAGCGGAACGATAGCCTTAACGCATCAAAGCGCATTCGTTGTGTTTTCGGTAGTATTGGGAGTTGAAAGTCTGATACCAGTCTATTTCATGATTCACCTCTAATTGTTGATTATCATATTAAGCATATATGTTGAAGGGAGCGTAGATGATGAGAAACATCTTATACGTTCTCTTTTTGTAAAGGCATTGATTGAAAGGTGATTGTTACGATCGGGGTGTCATTCATGCATTGTAGATACTAGGTAAACATGTTAAATTGTATAAAATAATATGAAAATGGGGGATGGTATATGACACAACAACATCAAAAGCGCTGGATGGGCTACATTTTAGTAATTGTCGGTGCATCATTTTGGGGTGTCGGTGGTACAGTTTCACAATGGCTTTTTCAGCATGCCAACTTAGATGTGTCATGGTTTGTTGCAGTACGTCTTATCATTTCAGGATTGTTACTTATTATGATTGCTTTTATGACACAAGGGGTAAAAGTTTTTGTCATTTGGTGGGATAAACATGCAGCAATACAAATTGTGATTTATGGTATTCTTGGTATGTTGGCAGTTCAGTACACCTTTATGTCATCCATTAGTTATGGTAATGCGGCGGTTGCGACGCTGTTGCAGTATCTTGGACCGATTATCATTATATTTTATTTGGTACTCACTAAAGTAACGAAACTGGGCTTAAAAGAGGTGATTGCAGTATTATTTGCAATATCAGGAACATATTTATTGCTAACAAATGGTGATATTGAAAATCTTCAAGTGCCAAAACGAGCAATTGTTTGGGGATTATTATCAGCAGTTGCACTTGCATTTTATACGATATATCCTGTTAGACTACTGGCAAGATGGGGATCACTTAATGTAGTAGGTTGGGGGATGTTGATCGGTGGCATAGCTTTAAGTTTCTTACACCCACCTTGGCAAGTGACTTTTACAGATTGGACGCTTGAGACACATTTGCTGTTTTGGTTTGCCATTATTTTTGGAACAATGTTTGCCTTTTGGTTTTACATAGAGAGTTTGCATTATTTATTTCCTCATGAAGCGGGTTTACTTGGAACGATTGAACCACTTACAGCATTATTGACATCTGTCATCTGGCTTAATGTTTCTTTTGGAGTATGGCAATTTTTAGGTGTTCTTTTTATTATCTTGATGGTCGTTGTACTTTCAGTAGTCAAAAAGTAGAAACGAATCATCCGATCATTATTTTGATAATTGAAAAAGACAATCGCAATAAAAAGCAGGCGACTTTCTCAGAAAAATGAAAGTGCCTGCTTGTGTGTTTAGTGGTGATGTGAATGCATATCCATATCATGAATTTTCATCATTAAGCCATGTGGGATATCATCATGATCAACAATTTCTTGTTTAACAAAATCATGACTGCCTTCTTTAGCCGTTAATTTAACAAAATCACCTTGCTTAGGTTGGAAGTTACTGTCCGTTGACAGTGTGACATTTTCTTCTACTGCTTTATCTTTTTCGCTGACAATCTTCTCAGCTGTTGTGTCACTCATCATATAACCATAGTAAGTTTCTTTTGGACTTGTCATCATAATTGCGATAACGATACCAATCGTCACGATGAGCATTGCAGCGATAATCATGATACCGAGAGTTTGTTTTTGTTTCATGTATCATAAGCTCCTTTATTTAAAAGATATATTCATTGTATCGAAAGTAAGCGTATTCAGAAAGGATGAACAATCCGCATAATGTGACAAAATTATGACTTTGAGAAGCTGTAAAAGAGTTATTAAAGCATAAGAGAGATTAGGTATCGTTCTTAATCATCAGAGTTTAAAAATATAGACTTATACAAATACATAATAAGTTAATATATACAAAGTTATTTAAGAATATAGTAATCAGTTATGGTAAGATAGATTTAAATATAAATGGTGTAGAGGAGCGTATAAAGATGAATCATCAACTTAGTGGTAGACGTATTCAAGATCAATGGTTATTAGTCATAGGTATTGTCTTGATTGCTGCAACTTTGCGTGCACCATTGACAGCAGTAGGACCAGTTATTAATGAGATAAAGACGGATTTATATATTAACAACGGTGTTGCCGGCTTGATTACGACAGTGCCATTAATTATTTTTGGTATTTTTTCACCACTTGCATCAAAAGTGTTACAAAAATATGCAATGTCACACGTTTTATTTTATGCCGTATTATTTATAAGCTTAGCGCTTGTGTTGCGTATAAGTGGGGGCGCTGTGACTTTCTTTATCGGTACCGTTTTGCTAGGTATTGCGATCGCATTTGGCAATGTGACGCTTCCAGCTTATGCAAAATGGCGATTTCCACTTCAAATTGGATTAATTACGGGCATTTATAGCGTGACGATGAACTTCACGGCTGGTTTAGGTGGAGGATTGAGTTATCCACTATCCAATCTTACGCCATGGCATTATCGTTTTTCGTTAGTATTTTGGGTGCTTTTTGCGATAAGTGCATTAATTGTATGGGTACCACAGTTACGAAAAAAAGATGAGACGTTAGATATGGGACAATCTAGTGATGATGGGACACCAGTGAGAATTTATCGTTCCAAGATGGCTTGGGCAGTAGCACTGACCATGGCATTTCAATCCATGATGTTTTATAGTATTGTCACGTGGTACCCTTCCATATTAGTGAGTAAAGGCTTTACACCTGAAACAGCAGGCTATTTTTTGATGATTAATCAATTTGCTCAATTACCGATGACGTTTACATTTCCAATTATTGCTGCTAAAATGCAAAGCCAACGTACGCTTATATATATTATTGCGGGTTTAATGGGAACAGGATTTTGTTTGTTATTTACAGAGCAGTACGGGTTGCTCATTTGTGCAATGATTTTGACTGGTATGGGCATAGGCGCTTGTTTTAGTCTTTGTATGACACTTTTTTCAATTCGTGCACGTACAACACGTGTCAGTATGGCATTATCTGGTTTTGGACAATCTATTGGTTATTGGGTTGCTGCCATAGGCCCTTTCTTAATAGGTGTTGTGTATGATTATTTCCATACGTGGTCTGTCGCAATTATATTATTTTTATTTATGGACGCAATGGTACTTATGTTTGGGTGGTTAGCAACTCAAAACACATATATTGATTAAAAAATGGTACAGAACCCCTATTTAAAGATTAGGTTTCTGTACCATCTTTTTTGATTTATTTATCCAGCAGTGTGCGCATATAATTTGAAATTTCTTCTTTCATAGTAGGATCTTTCAAGGCAAAACTTAATGTCGTTTTGACAAAACCAATTTTTTCACCCACATCATAGCGTTTCCCTTCAAATTCATAAGCATAAACTTGATCATCTTGGTTGAGGCGCTCAATGGCATCTGTAAGTTGAATTTCACCACCAGTACCGATTTCTTGGCTATCGAGATAGTCAAAGATATCGTGTGTTAAAACATAACGTCCCATAATCGCCAAGTTAGAGGGTGCTGTGCCTTGCTTGGGTTTTTCAACAAGGTGGTCGATTTCATATAAATTGTGTTGCTTTTTGAGTGGTGAAACGATGCCATAGCGATGTGTTTCGTGGCATGGCACTTCTTGGACGCCAATGATGGACTTGCCTGTTTTTTCAAATTGTTGAATGAGTTGTTCAATTGCAGGAGTGTCAGACTGTACGATGTCATCACCAAGCAAAACTGCAAAAGGCTCATCTCCAAAAAATTGTCTTGCTGTCCATATTGCATGGCCGAGTCCTTTTTGTTCTTTTTGTCGGACATAAAATATATTAGCGAGATCTGTTGAATGTTGTACCTTATCTAGAAGCTCTAATTTACCTTTATCTCGAAGTGTTGCTTCTAACTCTTTTTGGTTATCAAAGTGGTCTTCAATGGCTCGTTTATGTTTACCCGTTACAATGATAATATCTTCAATACCTGCACGAGATGCTTCTTCAACAATGTATTGGATTGTGGGTGTGTCGAGTATGGGTAGCATCTCTTTTGGCATCGCCTTTGTTGCAGGTAAAAATCGTGTTCCAAGACCGGCTGCCGGTATAATGGCTTTTTTTATTTTCGACATGATAACCGTTCCTCCTTTAATGACTTATAATGGGTCATCCTCATTATAGTATAAATGTATCGAGGAATAATACTATTAATATAATATTTGTAGTAACAGTGTATACACGTATAGGTTTGAAGGAGAACGATACGCAGCTCAATCACTTATTCATTTTCTATCCTTTGTCTAAGCATTGCAGGATGTTTATATATTTTTAAAAGTTTAATTTGTTGATGTGGTAAAGTCGTATGTAACTTTTGATATTGAAAGTTATGCACCGTGATGTGTGGTTGCAATTGGAACGTTTGCTGAACATGTTGTACATCTTGAAGTGGTAAGTAATAGTGTTCAATATCACGCGCAATACCATGAATAACATTGGAATATATATCATCATATGTGTATGTGACAACGAGTTGTTTAGATAAATAGCCCATACTAAAGATTTGATAATGATAGGTAAGTGCTTTTTGATCTTTTGTTTCTGTCATCGGTGCATTTTGTTCAAAGAGTAATATTAAGTATGCATCTTTTGTCTCATTAAGTAGATAGTGATCTGTTTGAATATTTAACATACCTGCAAAATACTGATGAATATTATAAATCAAACTATAAGGTAGCTGATGCCCGTATTGATTAAAATATGCAATAGGTTGATTGACAGAAGAAACGATCGGGATACCTATGCCTGAGATATCAGCAGGAAGTTGAAGTAATAATGCTAAAAATTGATTCGGCAGTCCTACGTGAGCGTTATTCCACAAATGCTTCATAACATTTTCATTCAGATTCAGTAAAACAATAGGTGTATGCGCATCATCTATTGTTTGTTTGAACTGTTTAAGCCAACATTCGATGTGACGAATAGAAGCACAATCTTTTGTCCAAGGTAGCTTATCAAAAGGCAAGCAATAATAATCAAAGTACGCATCATACTTTTTGAGTGATCCGATAGATCGCTTATCAGCTGATGTCAATGGTAACGCGATAGATAGTCCAATTGAACTGTGTGGTAGATATTTTTGAATATGTTGCCTAATAAACATGATTTCATCTTCAGAAAAGTCATAGGATGCCAATGTTATTGCAAATTGAAGTGACTCCAATGACAATGAATTAGGATTGGCAGCAATCATATATAAAAGTGGCTGTAACAATAACTTGTCAAATGCTTCAAAATGAGACATAGAAGTAAAATAAAAGTTACATGTGATATGGTATGAGACCATTAATTGGCAAAAGTGGTTTAAATCCATTGTGTTGTCAAATGTCATATCTTGTAACGTAGGTTGCTTAAAAAATAAAGTTAAATGTCTTTGATGCGTATTACCACTTGCTGGATGTACCACTTTTTGAATTGCTTCGTAAATATGCATATTATTAATTTCGAGAAAAAGTTGTCTTTGGTGTGTATATGTCGGCTCTATAAAAGCACTTAAATCAATAGGAACATGAACAGAAGAAGCTGTATGGTGTTCTTGGTTTAAGTAGTTATTAAAAAACTTAAAATCAAAAGATGCTATCGAAATGACCTCATCCTGTTCTTTATAATGGCTACGATAATCAACAGGACTCATCCCCATATAAGATTTAAAGACCTTAGAATAATTATTGTAGCTAGAAAATCCTCTTTGAACTGCAATGTTTTGAAGAGTTGCATTAGTTAGTAGCAATGGGTGTAAAGTGAGACCAATTTTTAATGTTGTGAAAAAATGTTTAAAGCTATAATTTAAGTGCTTTGTAAATAAAATTGAAATATAAGATTTTGACACAAAGAAGTGATCACTTAAAATTTGTAGTGTGATTGGACTATCGATATGATTGTAGACATATTGGAAAATCGTGTTAAGTAATTTGTTATTAACTCTGATATCTGGTAGATACAGCGTGTCAAGCTGCATATAAGTTTCTTCAAACAGTATTTTTAAAACATCATAGACTAATATTTGATTTCGATCATTTTCATTAGTTTTAATGATATGTTTAAGCAATGACTTTACTTTATTTTGAGAGGTAAAGTGCTCTTGTTTGAAAAAACCTGAGTAATAGTCATCGGTGTAGTTAGAGAAAAAATGCATAGGGATAGATATTTTCATGAGTGCTTGTGCATGTTGGATTTTTACGATATCTAAATTGTTGATAATAATGATACGATTGTAGCCATGGATATGTTTACCGTTAAGTTGTAAGTCAAGTATCCCTTCAAATGACATCAACAATTGCACTTCATTGAGTACGCGATATGTTTCAGATTGATGTTGCGTCAACAATTCAATAGTAATGCCCCTCATAGTTTACCTCTTCCATTTTCAAAATAACGTCTATTTTTTAAACGTAATATTGAAAATACGTAATAAATATCCTTAATTATATAGCCGTCTAATCTTAGGTCACAACGTGTTATAGAGAATTGTATAGATTTGTCGCATATTCAAAAAAATCGACATATTTCAGAGGTGATCGATATAAAAAAAAGACATTGCAATAAAATAAAGAAGTAAATCACTAAATAAATTACATAGAATGAATAAAAGTTGTAAAAAAATAAGGAAAATAAGTAAAAAAACAGAAGCCGAAAAGCATGTTGAAAAACGATGTGTCTTTGTGAAGAGGGATATAAATTTAATAAAAGAGATTATAATAAAAATATAGCACATATGTTCGCCTTTAGGTAGGATTATCTTCATAAATTTAATCATTTAATCTAATGCTTAAAATTTTCTTGAAAATTCTATGAATAGGATTGATTATGTGGGATGAAATGCGTAAAATATAAATTGATAGTTTTGGTACCGGTTCCATTTGTGTAGTAAAAGTATTTGTGACGTAATAAAAGTGTGTTTTATGACAATAGAGGAGGGGTTTTATGGCGTTTGAAAAAGAAGCCAAAGTCATATTGGAAGCAATTGGTGGCAAGGATAATATTGAAGAGATGGGGCATTGTGCCACGCGACTGAGGTTAACATTAAAAGATGAACAAATAGTTGATGAAAAAGCACTTAATGATTTAGATATTGTAAAAGGTACATTTTCTACATCAGATCAGTATCAGATTATTATTGGTTCAGGTACGGTCAATAAAGTGTACCAAGCCATCGATAATTTAAGAGGTGGAACACAGCCAACAGAGGAATCTCAAAAAGATACCCAGTCAAAAAAACAAAAGAAGAAGGGGAATCCGTTACAACGTTTTGTAAAGATGTTGTCTGATATTTTCGTGCCGATTATACCAGCTATTGTTGCTGGTGGTTTACTCATGGGATTGAACAATATTTTAACAGCAAAAGGAATATTCGCTGAGGGTCAATCTCTAGTTGATATGTATCCACACTTTGCACAATTTGCGCATATGGTCAATATCTTTGCGAGTGCACCTTTTACGCTATTACCTATCTTAATCGGTTTTAGTGCGGCTAAACGTTTCGGTGGAAATGCATTTTTAGGTGCTGCACTTGGTGCAATTATGGTTCATCCTGAGTTAATGAATGGTTACGCTTATCCTGAAGCATTAGCAAACGGTGATTCAATACCTAAATGGGCGTTTTTAGGATTGTCTATTGCACAAGTCGGTTATCAAGGGCAAGTTTTACCGATTTTAGTATCTTCTTATATTTTAGCAATGCTAGAGCGTGGTTTACGTCGTATTGTGCCAACAGTATTGGACAACTTGTTAACACCTTTAATTGCACTATTTGTTACAGCATTTGCTACGTTTGTATTTGTAGGTCCGCTTACACGTACAATGGGCTACTGGTTAACAGACGGTCTTACATTTTTGTATGAAGCGGGCGGTGCAATTGGTGGCTTGATTTTTGGTTTATTCTATGCGCCGATTGTTATTACAGGTATGCACCATAGTTTTATTGCAATTGAAACATCTTTAATTGCAGAGCATGTGAAAACAGGAGGTTCTTTTATCTTTCCGATTGCGGCAATGTCTAATATGGCACAAGGTGCAGCTGCACTTGCAGCATTTATACTCATTAAACAGAATAAAAAGTTAAAAGGTGTTGCGTCAGCTGCAGGTGTATCAGCTGTTTTAGGTATTACAGAGCCTGCGATGTTTGGTGTTAACTTAAAATTGCGTTATCCATTTATTGGTGCCATGATTGGTTCAGGTCTTGGTGCTGCATATGTTTCGTTTTTCCAAGTTAAAGCGACGGCATTAGGTGCGGCAGGTATCCCGGGTGTCATCTCTATTGCAGCAGGTTCATGGACGCACTATATCATTGGTATGTGCATTGCATTTATTGGCAGCTTTGTTGTAACACTTGTATTATCTAAACGTAAAAAATATCGCAATGTCGAAGAACTCTAAAAAAAAGTGAGCAACCTTGTGTGAAAGGGGGCTCACTTTTTTTATTAAATATTATAATTTGTTGTTGCGCCATAGCAAGGTAAACATGATTAAGACTAAAGCAATAGAAATAACAATAATAATAACCCAAGATAGCATACTATGTGTATCGATAGGTAAAGGGACGTTCATACCAAAAAAACTAAACACTAATGTAGGTAATGTAAGTAAAACAGTAAAAATGGTCAATGTTTTCATAGTGGTGTTCAGCTGGTTTGATAATAAAGAGGCATACGAATTGGAAAGACTTTCCACAATGCGTAAATAGAGTTCTGTCGTTTCTATTGCTTGCTGATGTTCGTTATGTAAATCTTCTAAGAGTTCCTCATCTTCATCAAAACGTTTAATGGCAGGTAAACGGAATAAATGACGAATCGTTGATGCATTGGTTTTTAATGAAGCAAGAAAGTACACTAAACTCTTTTCGATTTCATTTAAGAGATAGAGCTGTGTATTGGTTACACGTTGTTGCAAGTTAAGTTCCACTTGGTGTTGTTCTTTATTGAGTAGACGTAGACTTCTATTGTATTGTGCTGCCATATCGTACATAACTTTAAGGGCAAACTGGCTTTTGTATCTAAGATTAATAGGTTTTTGGATCAGATGTTCAAAATACTGGAAAGGTTTAGCGCAAACCGTCACGATGACATCATTACCAAGAATAATGCCTAAAGGTAAAGTGGTAAAACTTTTCAATTTATACTTGCCAGTTTTACTCATTGGCAAATCACTGATAATTAAAGAGTAGTCGCTTTCTTCATCATATTCTATACGAGAGCTTTCTTCGCGATCTAAAGCATCTTCTAAAAAGTCTTTTGGAAAGCCGTAATATTCTATTAAGGCTTGAGCCTCTTCCTGTGTAGGCTTCACGACATTTAACCACTGCGCTTCCGACCAATTATTTGTCGATACAATAGCAAGTGTCTCATCATTTTTGTAAGCAGTAATCATGGTATTCTCCTTTAATCCTCACTCTAATCATATAGTTCCATCATACCATACCCATTTTTGTGAAGTAGGATGTATAAATATAGATTTTTTGTTCTTATAAGCTAGATTAAATATGGATGAAGCCATTATAAAAATGTAACTTAAAACAAAATTCACACCATCTTAACATTAAATTTACATTTAGAAGTCATACTAATATGTGAAGCATACATGATAACAAATTGAAAGTGATATTAAATCTAAAAGAACAAATACATTATAGAGGTGAAATCATGGAAATGTCAGTGACACAAGTCATCTTTTCATTTTTAGGGGGACTTGGGATCTTCCTATATGGATTAAAAGTAATGGGTGATGGACTTCAAGCATCTGCTGGAGACCGTTTAAGAGAAATTTTAAATAAATTCACATCTAATCCATTTCTTGGTGTGTTAGCAGGTATGATTGTAACCATACTTATTCAAAGTAGTTCAGGAACAACTGTTATTACAATTGGTTTAGTTACTGCAGGGTTTATGACGTTAAAGCAGGCAATTGGTGTCATTATGGGTGCAAATATTGGTACGACGGTTACAGCATTTATTATCGGGATTGATTTAGGCGAGTATGCAATGCCTATTTTGGCAATTGGTGCCTTTTTAATTTTCTTCTTCAAAAAATCAAAGATCAATAATATTGGTCGTATTTTATTTGGTTTTGGTTCACTCTTTTTTGGTTTAGAGTTTATGGGTGGAGCAGTTAAGCCACTTGCAGAGTTAGATGGTTTCAGACAAATTATGTTAGATATGTCATCGAATCCATTATATGGTGTGTTAGCCGGTGTCGGCTTGACAGCACTTGTTCAAAGTTCGAGTGCTACAATCGGTATTCTACAAGAGTTTTATGGTCAAGGTTTAATCGAGTTACATGGTGCAATTCCTGTGCTATTGGGTGATAACATTGGAACGACAGTCACAGCAGTGTTAGCAAGCTTGGCAGGTTCGTTAGCGGCTAAACGTGCAGCTTTTGTACATGTTATTTTCAATGTTATTGGTGTAATCATCTTCTCACTGTTTTTACCACTTGTTATCCATCTCGTAGGTGCTTTGCAGGAAGCATGGCACTTAAAACCCGCAATGGCGATTGCCTTTGCTCATGGTGCATTTAATGTAACGAATACAATCATCCAATTACCGTTTGTCGGTGTATTAGCTTGGATTGTAACAAAAATTGTACCGGGTAAAGATATTACAGAAGATTATAAACCACAACATTTAAATAAAGATCTCGTTTATCATGCACCAAGTGTTGCTTTACAAGAAACACAAAAAGAGTTAAAAAATGTAGGTCAAATCGTACAATCTATGTTAGAAGATGTACGTGATACAGACAAGATAGATAAAAAATTCTTGAAAAAAGTAGAACAAAAGCACCAAGCTGTAGAGACGATTAATGATAGCATTCGCAGTTATTTAGTACGTATCTCAACAAAAGATGTCAATAAAAAAGATGTTGAACGTTTAGCGGTAATGTTTGACGTCAATCGATCTATTCTCAAGGTCTCAGATTTAATCAAAGAGTATATGGATCAAGTGAACCGTAAAAGGCAAAAAGAGATTCGTTTGACAGAAGATGCTCAGCGCGGTATCACAAAATTATTTGATTTTGTGACTGAGTCATTCGATAAAGCATTAGAGACGCTAGATGTTTATGATACAACGAAAAAAGATGAAGTTGTTGAGCGAAGTAAAGAAGCATTTAATATTGAGCATAAACTACGTAAAGGACATATTAAACGTCTAAATCGAGGAGAATGTTCAACAGATGGCGGTCTATATTATGTTGATATGATTTCTGTATTAGAACGCATCGGCTATAATTCAAGAAATATTTCAGAATCTATGGTTGGCCTCAATGACGATGTATCGTTTGAAGAAGAGCCAGTCACAACATAAACTATGATTTGAAGATAAGAGAGCAGTAAAATAGCTATTCCACATTTTTGAAATCTCAATGTATCATGGATTAAACACCTTTCACGTAATGATTATTACTGTGGAGGGTGTTTTTGTTAGAGAAAAAGGATTGTTTTTACTAAAGAGTTTGATAAAATTTTAAAATAAAGTCGAAATAAATAATGGAGGTAAAATATGACTATTGTAAAGCGGGCGGTATTCGTTTGCATGGCATGTATGCTCTATATAGTGATAATGGGTGCACAAGTCAATGATGTTTCTGCACATGCTTCACTTGAACGGCAACAACCTGCACACAATGAAGTGGTTACAGAAACACCAGATATACTGACATTAGAGTTTAGTGAACCGATAAATACTAAATACACTAAAATACAACTTTATAATGACCGAGGTGAACAAGTGGAAGTCCTCCACCCGATAGAAACAGGTTACTCAGATAAAGTCACCTTTAATACGAAAAAAAGTAAAAAAGGAACATATATTGCTGTATGGGATGCCATTTCACTAGATGGTCATGAAATTGAAGGGCAGTATTATTTTTCGGTAGGAGAACAAACGGCAACACATATCGATACGAGTAAACCATTTTATGCAGATGCTTTTTGGTGGTTAGGTGTATTGCGCTTTATGATGCAAGCAAGTGTCTTGATATTAACTGGACTTTATATCGTTAATCGTTTAATGGCAAAGCAAGGTGCGCCAACCTATCATATTTTAACAAAATATCGCAGTGTTGCTTGGATACTTATTATGTTGATAAGCATCACAACAATTGTTTATTTGATGACACTGCCACAAGAAGTGATTCAAGACTTATTTATATTGAAAACATCAACATGGTTTGCATTTCCATATATATTATCTATGTTTGCACTCAGTATTGTACTTATCTTGTTTTCTTTAAAAGATATGGAAACCATATGGTATGATGCTATGCCTGTATTGATTTTTATCAGTTTAGCAACATCTGGTCATGTATGGGCACAATCTTGGCCTATATATGCGATTGTACTCAGAACATTACATTTAGGGGGGATCGCATTATGGCTTGGAAGTTTTGCTTATCTCTTGGCATATACACGTGTACGTCATCAACATTCATATGTTCTAATCTTGAGGGATGTATTGTTTAAGTCCAATATTACTGCTGTATTGCTTATTATTATAACGGGTATACTCATGTCTGTTGATGCGACATCACTTCAAGCGATTGTTACACAACAAACGACATACAGTGGGTTATGGTTTGGAAAGTTATTTTATACTACATTGTTAATGCTCCTTGGTGCTGTTCAAACATTCTGGGCGATGAACAAAAAAAGACGTATCCATAAACCATTGTTATACATCGAGCTCGTGATTGGTTTGTTTCTTATATTAGCAGGTATCATTATGAGTCAAATCGAAATTCCATTATAAAATGAAAGGTCATGATAGTATGAATTTATTTAAAGTTTTAGTGAGTTTTATTTTCTTTTCAGTCATTATGGGTACAGCATATACGGCATATGCACACGTCACATTAAATCCTCAAGTCAGTGAACCAGGATCATATGAAGCGTATCATGTACGTGTACCCGTAGAGCGAGATGAAAATACAGTAAAGTTAGAACTTGAGGTGCCTGATGGTGTGACGCTTTCAACAGTTGAACCTGTACCAGGCTTTAAACATAGCTTTACGCAAGATAAAAAGGGAAATATTAAAAAAGTGACATGGACTGCAACAGGTAAAGGGATTGGAAAACATGAGCATATGGATTTTCCAATTGTTGTTGCAAATCCTGATGAAGAAGGGACATTTAAGTGGAGCGCAATTCAGACTTATAAAGATGGTAAAGTGGTGCGTTGGACGGATGAAGATGCTGAAAGTGAAACACCTGCACCTACAACAGAAGTTAAGGAAAATAGTGGAAATGTATCATCAACAGAAGCGCATACTGAAAGTTCAACGGGTATGATAGCGCTGTGGATCATATCAATACTTGCATTAATTGTATCAGCGATTGCATTGTTTAAACGCGGTAACTTTACAAAATCTGACAATTAATAGACATTGTTATCCTTATATATAAATGGAGAGATAAAAGTGATATGATGTGATGGAGTGGCGTCATACAGATTTGCTCGAAAAACTGAGCGTGAATATGGAGCGTGAACAGTATATGAAAAGAATATTATATGCATTTATGGTTTATACGGTATTAGGATTGTTTAGTGGATTTGCATATCGTGAACTCACTCTACATTATAACTTTACAGGAGAAACACAAATGAGTGTGATGCATACGCATCTACTAACATTAGGGATGTTTGTTTTTTTGATTTTAATATCCATTGAAAAATTATTTAAAATTAGCAGTTACTATTTATTCAATTGGTTTTTTATTATCTATAATATTGGTGTACTTATAACAGTAAGTATGCAGTTTGCAAAAGGTTTTATGCAAATATCTGGGCAAGAAATTCCGGCTTCTTTTTCAGGATTTGCGGGTATTGGTCATGTTGTCGTGACGGCTGGTTTTATTCTGCTCTTTTTCTTACTAAGACAGGCTATTTTAAAAGAACCAAGAGATTCATCGGAAATATAGAGCAGAACGCTGATATAAGAGAATTTATACGCAATAAGAGCGTTAATGGCAGTAAGTGGCTAGAAGTAAAATCGTTTTAACAGATTTTTCACTTCTAGCCACCTTTGTTCGAGTGGGGCTACGAAAGTTTTGATAAAATAAGCTTTCTGTCCCACTTTGTTATTTTATCGTGGTAGTATTTTTTTATTTGCTTCTCTAAACATATCATTATGGCTTGAAACAAAACCATTTTTGGGAGCTTCTGGACAAATATACTGTTTAGCACTGTTAGCAGCATGTGCACCATCGCTAAAAGCACTTGCGATCAAATGAACTTTGGCAGGGTGTTGTACGATATCACCACAAGCAAAAATACCAGGAATTGTAGTGAGAGAGTTGCCTTGACCTTCTATAAAATGTTCGTCTTGTACTTTAATATTTAAATCAATATCTTTTAATAAATCTAAGTTTCTTTCAAAACCATGTCCAATGATTACTTCATCAACTTTGATCGTTGTTTGTTCATGTGTTTCAGTATGCTCTAAAACGACTTCGTTAATTGTATTTGCATGATGATCAGTATTATTCAGTTGGATAATTTGTGTGTTTGGCATTTTTTGGACATCTAATTCACTTAAAATTTTTGCCATAGCTTCATGACCAGATATATCTTGTTTACGGTACACAAGTGTAACACTTTTTGCATAATCAGAGAGGTCACGTGCCCAGTCTAAGGCTGCATTTCCAGAACCAGAAATTAAAACATGCTTTCCTTTGAAATGAGCATATTTTTGAACAACGTAATGTAAGTTTGTCAATTCAAATCTTTCAGCACCTTCTATATTTAACGTTTGTGGTTTAATGATGCCGCCCCCAATGGCGATAATCACTGAACGCGAAAAGAAAGATGCACCTTCATCACTAATCACTTCAAAGTGCTGTTCACCGTGTTTTTTAATATCTACAACTTTTGTATTTAAACATATATGTGGATTGAAGTGTGTACCTTGCTCTACCAAATCTTGAATAATTTCATAGCTTGTTTTTGGGGCGAGTCCACCAATATCCCAAACTACTTTTTCCGGATAGAGCTGCATTTTTCCACCTAAAACAGGTTGAACATCGATTAAACGAACAGACATCCCTCTTAAACCTGCATAAAAACTTGCAAATAGTCCAGCGGGACCACCACCAATAATTGTTACATCTTTCATCAAGTGTCACCCCTCAAATGAGTAATAAGTTTATTATCATACAAATGAGAATGAATATCAATAGCGATGATCTATATTATATTAAAAAAATAATAAAGATATATAAGACGAGGTCGAAAACTTTAAATGATTAAATGTTTAGGATGATTAGGAAACACGCGCTATTTAGACGGAAGGCATTGTTCCTGGGAGTGTGACCTCTTAAATACTAATAGAAAATATCATCACCAGCCTGCATATCGATAACGATACGACCAGTATGCTGCTTATTTTGTATAGATAACAAGTGTGTCTCTAGTTGATTGAAAGGCACAACGTGTTTGATATCATGTAGATGTTCTGGCTTCATATCTGATGCAAGGCGCTGCCAAATCTTTTGGCGATGAGGCATTGGAACATACACAGAGTCAATACCAAGGAGACGCACACCTCTTAAAATAAAAGGGAATACAGAGCTTGAGAAATGAATACCGCTTGCATTACCACTTAAAGCGATTGCGCCGTAAGGATGAATTCGTTTTAATACTTCTTCAATAGTATCTCCACCAACAGGATCGATTGCAGCTTGCCATTCTGTTTTTCCGAGTGGCTTAGATGTCACTTGGTTGATACGTGGCAGTGTTTTTTGCACACCGAGTAACTGCATCCACTTATCTGTATGAGGTTTGCTTGAACTGGCTATCGTAGTGTAACCGAGCTTATTGAGTATAAGTGCTGCAATAGAGCCTACACCACCAGAAGCTCCTCTCACAAGTACTGGACCTTTGTCGGTAGCAAGTCCATTATCTTCTAAAGCTTGAATAGACAAAGCAGCTGTAAAGCCAGCAGTTCCTATAATCATGGCTTCTTCCAAAGTTAAGTTATCTGGAAGTGGCACAAGCCAACCCCCATTTAAGCGGGTAATTTCACTGTAACCTCCGTCATGTGTGACTCCTAGGTCGTAACCAGTAGCTATGACTTTATCGCCTATTCGATAGTTAGGGTCTTGCGAGTCGATAACAATCCCTGCTAAATCAATCCCGGGTATACGAGGATATTGACGAATGATTTTATTATTGGGTTGTGTAGCGAGCATGTCTTTATAATTAATACTTGAATAATATATTCTAATAGTAACATTACCTTCTGGGAGTGAATCGTATGTGCGCTTTTCAAATGTAGATATAAGTGTGCCGTCTTGTTCATTTAAAACGTATGCCTGAAATGTTTGCAATGGAAATCTCTCCTTAAATATATAATGGTGATATTGACATAAATATAGCAATGTTAAAGGAGTTGTTGCAAACAAAGATAAGATTGGGTATAAATAAAAAGAAACGAGTTAGGGAGGGATTGAGATGAGCTATCGTTTTGAGCGTGTGACCGCCGATCAGGTACATTTATTACGTAGAGTGAGTATTGAAACATTTGAAGATGCCTATCTTGAAGAATATGACGAAAAAATTCACTTTCAGCACTATTTTGAATCATCATTTAGCGAATCGACATTAACAAAAGAAATAGAAAATCCATATTCGAGATTTTACTTATTAGTTGTTGAGGGGAAAGTAGCAGGTTACTTCAAGTTGAATATCAACGATGCACAAACAGTTGATAAAGGTACAGATTATGCTGAAATACAAAGATTATATTTATATGAAACATATCATGGACAGCGCCTAGGACAATTGATGTTTGATCAGGCATTGGCAATCGCACATGAATGGGGGAAAACGCATATCTGGTTGGGCGTATGGTCTGAGAACCGTCAAGCATTGCACTTTTATCGTAAGCAAGGGTTAGTAAAAACTGGAAAAGTAGATTTTGTTATGGGTGAACTTGTAGAAGAAGATTGGATTATGGAAATGTCTATTGCAGAGCATGCCTCACAGCAATAGAAGTAAAATGTTTCAAAGTCTAGTGTTTTGTGTATAAAAAAGTAATAGAAAAGTGTAAGATATGTTTAAGTTCTGCATTTCATAAATTTGGAGGTAATATGTATGAGAAGATTATTTACAGGCCTTTTTGCATTAACCCTCGTATTAGCAGCATGTTCAAACGATGATAGTAGCTCTAAATCGTCAAAAGAAAAGGATACAAACGCTACTCAAACAGAACAAACTCAAAAAGACACTCAGACAAAACACAATGAAGATGTATCGGAAAAAGATGATGCACAACAGCAAAGCGAAGAGAATTCCAATAGTACGACGGCACAAAGTTCTGATAGTTCAAAAGAGCGTCAAGATCAACCAGCCGCTACACAAAATGATCAACAAGCAAGTGTACAGACCCATGTACAATCTGATCAATCTAAAAATCAAGCTGAAGCAAATGAACCGCATCAAGGACAAAACGTAGTACCGATTGCACAAAATCTAGTGCGTGTGCCTATTGATGAACAGCAGGCATTACAGACTTTACCGAATTTTCAAGATGCATTAAACAAAGCACAAGCTGAAGTGGATCAATTTAATGGTTACCAAAATCCGTATAATGATTACGCTTTAGAGGGTGAAGATGGTTTTAATATGTATATCTTTAGTTTTTTAAATCAAGCTAATCCAGGCACATATACAATTGTTACAGTAGATGAGTCAGGAACGCCTAAGATTGTTGACCCTGCGTATCGTCAATAAAGTCTACTAGAACTTACAATAGGTTGAACCATATAATTCAAACATTAGTTGATAGAAGATAGAACATGTGTAGATTCAGTTTTTATTGGGTGTGTGACAGAAATCTTTGAAGAGCGGTTTCTGTTACACGCTTTTAATTTTGTACTTTAGACATCTGATGACTCAATCACCTATTGAAAGATGCTAAGATTAATGTTAATTTGATAAAGTAATTATAGAGTTACATTTTTGAATAGTTCGAATTTAGTAATTATTAATAAGTGTTATTTATATAGATGAGAAATTTTTCACGAAGTATTGATTTGAAGTAAAAGACGTGGTATATTTTTCATGTGAAATAAATCACAATAAATATTGAAGGTAGATGAAAGAGATGTTAGTACAGTCATTTGATCCATTTCAAAACCTTGCGTTATCTGCATTAGTCGCAAGTATTCCAATTGTTTTATTTTTACTTTGTTTAACAGTTTTTAAAATGAAAGGGATCTACGCAGCGTTAACAACATTAGTTGTAACTGTTGTTATTGCATTATCTGTATTCAAGTTACCGATAGGTATAGCAACAGGTGGCGTAATAGAAGGTTTCTATCAAGGTATTTTACCGATTGGCTTTATCGTTATGATGGCCGTTTGGTTGTATAAAGTAACTGTTGCCACAGGTCAATTTTCAGTCATTCAAGATAGTATTACAACTATTTCTGAAGACCAACGTATTCAATTATTGTTAATTGGTTTTTGTTTTAATGCCTTTTTAGAAGGTGTAGCAGGATTCGGTGTACCGATTGCAATTTGTGCTGTGTTATTAATTCAACTTGGTTTTGAACCATTGAAAGCGGCGATGCTATGCTTAGTAGCGAATGGTGCTGCCGGTGCATATGGTGCTATTGGTTTACCAGTTGCTGTTGTAGATACACTAAAATTACATGGTGATATTACAGCATTAGAAGTGACACGCTCACTTATTACAAGTTTACCAATCTTAACAATCTTTTTACCATTTTTATTAGTCTTTATTTTAGATGGTTTCAAAGGAATTCGTGAAACACTACCAGCAATTTTAGCAACAGTCATTCCGTTTGTTATTTTACAAGTGATTTTAAGTTATTTCCAAGGTCCAGAATTGATCGACATTTTACCACCACTTGCATCTATGGGTGTGTTAGCTGTTGTATCTAAAAAATTCCAACCTAAAAATATTTTCCGTTTGCACACAGATGAACCAAAAGTAGAAGTAAAACATCATAGTGCAAAAGAAATATTATATGCATGGAGTCCATTTGGAATTTTAACAATACTGGTATTAATTTGGAGTACAAAAGCATTTAAAGGATTATTTATAGAAGGTGGCGCACTCTCATTCTTAACATTGCAATTCGGCATACCGGGTACAATGAATGACGTGTCTCATCAACCTATTACATTGACATTTAACTTATTGAATCAAACAGGTACAGCATTATTGATTGCTGGTGTCATTACAATATTATTATCTAAACAAGTTAACTTTAAACGTGCAGGTGAATTACTTGGAGAAGCATTTAAAGAGCTGTGGTTACCAATCTTAACAATTTGTTTAATTCTTGCTATCGCCAAATTAACAACATACGGCGGACTTACAGCAGCAATGGGTGAAGGTATTGCCAAAACAGGTGCAATCTTCCCATTCCTATCACCTATCTTAGGTTGGATTGGTGTGTTTATGACAGGTTCTGTTGTGAATAACAATGCATTATTTGCACCAATTCAAGCTTCAGTAGCACCTCAGGTTGGAACAAGTGGTGCGTTGCTTGTAGGAGCGAATACAGCAGGTGGTGCGATTGCTAAAATGATCTCACCACAATCTATCGCAATTGCGACAGCAGCTGTTAAACAAGTTGGTAAAGAATCACAATTATTAAAAATGGCATTAAAATATAGTGTTGGCTTACTTGTTGTATGGTGTATTTGGACATTCATCTTATCAATGATCATTCATTAGAGTAAGTTCATATAAAGAAAAGCACGCACGACCTAAGTATTGAGCGCTAGGTTGTGCGTGCTTTTTAGTGATTTCTAAAAGTATCAAGCATGGCTCGAAATTGTTGATAAATATGTTCTGGATGGTGATCTGATACTGTTTTGTAGCCGGCTTCTCGAATTGGTTTTAAAGTGCGTGCGTTGTAGTTCTGTATAATGTCTAATAGCTGTTGTCCTAGCTTTGAGACATCTTTGTAAGGTACGAGAAAGCCATTTATATTGTGTTGGATGAGAGAGGAAGGCCCCACATTACCATCAAAGCTGACGACAATACTTCCTTGATTCATCGCCTCTAAAATTGTCATCCCAAAACCTTCATTGCGTGAGGGAATACAAGTGATCTGACTTTCTGCAATAAAGGTACTTAAATGTTGGGTTGTTGGACGGATAAAAATTAAATCTTGTAATCGTAAATAACTAATAGATTGTGCGATGGCTTCTTTCTCTCGTCCCTCTCCAAAGATTTGGACAGTATACCCCTCATCACGTAAGTCTTCTTGAATGTTGTAAACCGCTTCGATTAGAAGGTCAAATCCTTTTTCATATTCAAATCGTCCTGCCGCAATGATTTGACGTTGCTTCATCATATGGTATCTTTTTTCATCTATCATATTTGAAACCACAAATATAGGTGTTGTAGTAAGCACTTGTGCGTAATGTGATTGATCAAGTGCAGTTAATGTTGTGATGGCATCTAAATTTTGATAATGATGTACAATTTCATTGCGATATTGTTCAGTATAAGCTGTAAAATTCATATGCTCCATACCGACGCGATATTGTTGTGAATGGGCAAAGCGTGCAATTAAAATATTATGACTCGCTCTTGTACCAACGATGACATCAGATGTGTCTTTTTGAATGGCTTCTATCAATTTGTGTTCAATATAACTCGAATATTGCTTGCGCCCAGGTTCATGTATAGATATGATATTCGGTTTTAATAAAGGTGTGAACTTACGTATACGATTGGCAGTTAGTGGTATAATATTGCGTACTTTAAATTGATAGTTAACGAGTGACGTTACATGTACACGTCGATCTAACTCGAAATAAGGTTCACGTTGAGATTGGAAAACAGAAATAATTTTTACAGTATGACCTTGCTGGACGAGTTGGTTTGCTAAGTTTGTAATCGTTTTAACTGTGCCGCCAACAGCATAAATGTTGTGCATTAAAAATGTAATGGATTTCATGATGCACCTCTCAATCTGTGAAATACTTTTCATTCATTATATCATGTTATAGAGTGAAACGTTGTCTTATCATATATAGAATGAGAGAAGATAAAAGGATTTTGTTCTATCATTTTTGAATTTTTTTATTGCGCAATTTAATGCATCATTGCAAGATTAATAACAAATTTATGAAGTAAGCGCTTTTTTCTGACTGCTATTAGGTATATAATTAAATTATTAAAGAGATGGGATACAAAGTTGGACATTTTATCTCATGCTCTCGTCAATGGTATAGAGGGCAATACAATGCTGACTGTATGATGGTATAAATACAGTATTCTATTTTGTACGCAGCATTGTTGCATAGAAGTTGATGTCTTTGTAAATAAAGACATTGGATTAATGCTATATATTATATTACGAATAGGTGAAAAGGGGGACTGTATTGTTATGAATAACTTACATAACAAGACAGATGTTGTACTTATCGGTGGCGGTATTATGAGTGCTACGCTAGGTACGTTGCTAAAAGAGTTACAACCAGACTGGGATATTAATGTTTTTGAGCGCCTTGGTAAGTGTGCTGAGGAAAGCTCTAATGCATGGAATAATGCGGGGACAGGGCATTCTGCATTATGTGAACTGAATTATACAAGCGAGCGTCCAGATGGCACGATGGATATCACAAAAGCGATTAAAATTAATGAGCAATTCCAAGTGTCTAAACAATTTTGGTCATACCTTGTTAGAAATGGTCAATTACCAGAGCCAGAAGCCTTTATTCGTTCAGTGCCACATATGAGTTTTGTGATGGGGACAGAAAATGTGCAGTTTTTAAAGAACCGTGTTAAAGCTTTACAAGAAAATGTATTATTCAGTGGCATGGATATTTCTGATGATCCGGAGACGCTAAAGCGATGGGTGCCATTAATTATGGAAGGGCGTCAAAATACAACAACACCTATTGCAGCAACACGTGATAATTCAGGAACGGATGTCAACTTCGGTGACTTAACATCACAACTTTTATCACAGCTGGAAGCACGTGGGGGGGCTGTTCACTACGAACATGAAGTATTAGACTTAAAACAGCATAAAGATAAGACGTGGACGGTAAAAATACGAGATATTCAAGCGGACAAAGTATTTACGGTAGTATCTCGGTTTGTCTTTATTGGTGCTGGAGGTGCCAGTCTGCCATTATTGCAAAAAACAGGTATTCCTGAGTCTAAACATATCGGTGGTTTCCCAGTGAGTGGATTATTTTTAGTATGTAAAAACCCAGATGTCATTGCGAAACATCATGCTAAAGTATATGGTAAAGCAAAAGTAGGTGCACCGCCAATGTCTGTGCCACATTTGGATACACGTTATATTGATGGAGAGCGTACGTTGCTCTTTGGTCCATTTGCTGGATTTTCTCCAAAGTTTTTAAAACAAGGTTCATACTTTGATCTTGTAAAGTCAGTTAAGCCGAATAATCTCGTAACCATGCTCGCTGCAGGTGCAAAAGAAATGGGTTTAACGAAATATTTAGTACAACAGTTGATGTTATCTAATGATGAGCGTATGGATGACTTGCGTGAATTTGTGCCAAATGCTAAAAATGAAGACTGGGAAGTTGTCGTTGCGGGACAGCGTGTACAAGTCATTAAAGATACAGATGATAAAGGGAAAGGAACACTTCAATTTGGTACAGAAGTGATCACCTCTCAAGATGGTACGCTTGCAGCATTATTAGGTGCTTCGCCCGGCGCCTCAACAGCAGTAGCAGTAATGTTAGATATTTTACAACGTTCATTTGTTAACGACTTTCCAAAGTGGGAGTCACATATTAAGGAAATGATACCATCATTTGGTAAACAACTTACAGATGATCAAGAGTTATTTAAACAATTAAATGATGAAGTGTCTCAGTACTTGCATTTAGATAAAACGGGTACATTATTGAGTTAGAATCATGATAAAAGCCATGGATTCGGAGGTCAAAAGTTATCTCTGAAACCATGGCTTTTGTATTAAAGTTTTATAGTGGCAATGCAATCGTAAAGGTAGTACCGATATGTGGTGTACTTTTTACAGTGATTTGTCCATTATGACGTTTAATAATAGATTGAGAAATTGCAAGACCGAGTCCGTTGCTATCAGTATGAGCTGTTGATTTATAAAAGCGGTTAAAAATCTGTTTGAGTGTAACATCATCCATACCAGGTCCATCATCTGTTACGTCAATTATCATTTGATGTGCCTTACAATGCATATTAATCTCTATTGTACCCAATGAAGGCGTATATTTAATGGCATTACGAATAATATTTTCGATAGCTTGAGTGAGTAAACGTTGGTTACCCGTATATGTGATTGATTCCAAATCATATAAAATACTTAATGATTTCTGCTCAATTTGATAGCTCTCATTGGTAAGAATGTGTTGAATCATTGTATCCATTTGAAATGTATCATTAAATTGTAAATGTGTATCGTTGTCCATTTCAGAGAGGAGTAACAATTGGTGTGTAAGTTGACTTAACCGGTGTGTTTCTTGAAAGATTTTTTGAATATATTTTGCTTGTTGTTGATTGTCGGGCTCTTCTTGAAGTTGAGTGAGTAAATGATGAATATGAGTGAGTGGTGTTTTAATCTCGTGTGAAACATTTTGAACAAAGTGCTGACGCATGTCATCTAATTGTTTCAGTGCAACACGCATTGTATCAAAATGTCGCTGGAGTGTGCCAATCTCATCGGAACGCGTTACGGTAATAGGTGTATGGAAGTCACCGTTCATCATGCGTTCGGTAGCGACTTTGAGCTGTTGAACAGGCTTAACGAGTGTATAAGTTGACCATATGACAAGACCAATTGAAAATAAGATAAGCAACGATAGTAAGATAATGAGAAAATATCGGAATTCTGCTAATAAGTAACCAATGTCTGGACGTATAAATATAGCATAGTAGCCTGATGTTGTTTGAAACCGTGTACCGACTGTATTGCGAGATTCATTATCGAAAAAACCTGTAATAACAGGGTTAAATGGACGTTGACGAATACCATGGTAGTCTTTGCCATCTAAGACATGCTGAATGGTTTGCTTGTTTAAATTATATTTACGAAATTTTGAACCATAGTGGCGTGTTTGTTGTTTTTCATCGACTGAGATCACTTGATAATTCAAATCCCCCAGCAATGTTAAATAACGTACAAGTTCATCTTCATCGTGAACATCTTTATAAGCATCTGCTCTTTTTAAAGTCGCCATAACTTTGGCATCATTTTGTTCTTTTAATACAAAATGATAATATACATTAGTGATTAAGAAGCTTGTCAATGCACTCACAAGCATAACGCTAAGGGTGTACAGAGCAACACGTGAATAAAGAGATTTAAGCATGAGTCGTCACCCTATACCCAATACCACGCACGGTTTCAATTTGAATATTTGCGTCTAACTTTTTTAACTTGTTTCTTAGTCGCTTAATATGAACATCAATTGTTCGTTCATCCCCTTCATAATCAAATCCCCATATTCTAGTAATCAATGCTTCACGTTCGAAAACATGTTGAGGATAAGCAACAAGCAGATTTAACAGTTCAAATTCTTTATTGGGGAGAATCAGCCCCTTTGCGCCTACTTTTGTCATGCGTTCACTTTGATTAATAACAACATTACCAAGTGTATGTTCAACCGAAGTTTGGACTTGATAACGACGAAGGACCGCTTTAATACGAAAAATGAGTTCAGCCCCTTCAAAAGGTTTCGTTACGTAGTCATCTGTTCCTGCTAAAAACGCACGTTCCTTATCACTTAGTGCGTCTCTTGCGGTTAACATAATCACCGGATACTCGTAATCGTATTTTAAAGTTTGACATAGCGTAAAACCATCCATTCCATCCATCATAATATCTACAATAGCAATATCAACGGTTTGTGAAGAAAGGTAGTCTAGTGCTTGTTCAGCATTTGGTTGGGTAATTGCTTTGTAACCCTCTTTTGTAATATGCGATGAGACATACGTCAAAATCTCAGGATCATCGTCTACAATAAGACACTTAATTGTCATAACCTCAGTCCTTCATTATCATTTTTAACTCATTTTATCACAGGAACTGTAACATAAGAAAAATGATGCTAAATCAGTGCGCAAATCTCTATAAAAGGCAGTAAGTGACTGAAGTGAAAGTACGTTTAATGAATTTTTTACTTCTGAGTTTATTTTCCGTGCAGGACTATGAAAAATTTTTGCAAAAATGAGGTTTCTGACTCACTTTTTTAGAGTTGTTCATATTCTGTTCATATAGTCGTTATATAGTCATTACATGATGAAAAAGGAAGGGGTACATAATATATGAAGTTAGCCTTAGATGAACTGAAATTTTACAAATTCAGATATATGTTAATCTTATTGATCGTTATGTTATTGGCGAGTATGGTGTTGTTTATTACAGGCTTAGCGCAAGGTTTAGCTCGAGAAAATGTCTCATTGTTAAATAGTTTTAAAGCGGAATACTATATCGTCGAATCAGATGCTGAGCAGCAATTAGAAAAGTCAAAACTTACGAAAGAGATGCAACAAGCTGCTGAAAAGATTACTGACGTTGATCCCATCCAACTTGCACTAATGACGACAAAATTTGATGGACAGAATGAAGAAATAATATACACCAATATACGAAATGATGATAAGCCACCATTATCAGAGGGACGATATCCTAAGCATAGCAATGAAGTGATATTAAATCATAAGTTGACAGGAGAAGGTCTAAATATAGGGGATCGTATTAGTGTTCAAGATACCAAGCTAAAGGTTGTTGGTTTTACAAAACATACTATGCATGCACATGCTAATGTTGGATTGGTGACATCACAAGGTCTTGAAAATATAACAAATCATCGTATGGCAGTAGCGGCCTATCCGTTAGATGATAAAAGTGAAAGTCAGATACACAACTTGAAAGATATAGAGGGTGCCTCAGTTGTTTCTAAAGACGAGTTGAAAGATGCCATACCAAGTTATCAAGCAGAGCAACTACCACTTAATATGATGATTGTCAGCTTATTTGTTATTACAGCAATAGTATTAACAGCATTTTTCTATGTCATGACAATTCAAAAAACATCTGAAATTGGTATTTTAAAAGCAATAGGTATTAAGACGTCACACTTGTTAGCTGCACTTATCTTACAAATTGTGAGTGTAACAATGCTCGGTGTCGTTGTAGGTATTTTATTAGTGTTAGGCGTATCACTGATTTTACCTATAACAATGCCTTTTGTGATGACACCTATAATTGTATTAAGTGCTGTTATTATTTTTATGATTGTCGCATTGGTTGGTGCGTTACTGTCATTTATCCGTGTGTATAAAGTTGATCCCATTGCAGCAATAGGAGGTGGACTTGCATGAGTTTAGAAGTTAAAAATCTAGTGAAAACATTCGGACAGGGAGAAGCTCAAACAAAGGTTTTAAAAGGGTTAAATTTTAATGTAAAAGCTGGGGAATTTGTTATTTTAAATGGTACATCAGGTTCTGGGAAATCAACATTACTTTCTATTTTAGGGGGTCTATTATCTCCTACTCAAGGGGAAGTTATATTGAATGATTTAGCGTTAACAAATCTGTTGTCGAAAGAACAGACCCATAAAAGATTGAATGACATTGGTTTTATTTTTCAGGCTTCACATTTATTACCCTACTTGAAAGTCAAAGATCAATTGACAACAGTTGGCAAAGAGGCAGGTATGTCTAAAAAAGATGCTTTAATAAGAGCAGAGCAATTGTTGAAAGACATCGGATTGCACCATCGTTTAGAAGCTTATCCGCATATGCTATCTGGTGGTGAAAAACAACGTGTGGCGATTATGCGTGCATGGATGAATCAACCCAAACTCTTATTAGCAGATGAACCTACTGCAAGTTTGGACGCTCAACGTGCAACAGAAGTAGTAGAGATGATTAAAAAACATATTCATCGTGAAAATATTATAGGTATTATGGTTACACATGACGTCAGACTTTTTGAATATGCAGATCGTATATTATATTTAGATCGTGGTCAACTTGTTCAAAAGCCATCATAAAAGAATCTGATCATAGTAAAAATCCCTCATGAATTAGTGAATGAACATACGTAAATAGTAGTACATGAGATGAAAATAAACCTTAACAAACTTTTCATTACGAATCATGCTTATTGGGGCAGGATTACGAAAGCTTTTTTTAAAATGCGCTTTCTATCCTGCTCTTTTTTTAATATACAATTTTTTATAGATATAGCCATAAGTGTAGAGAGAGATGAATGATGCAAAAAACAATCCAAAGTAATGCATAGTGTAGTAATAGCCCACAATAGTCACGGATATAAGATTTAGCACGGTACTGGAGTGGAGAAGGTGCACCATATCCACCTGCGTAGACACCTTCTTTTTGTGCTAAACGCAATGCCCGCAATAGATGAAAATCACTTGTTACGATAATGCAAGACTTACTGTATTGGATGAGGGGAGCGCTATAACGTATATTCTCTTTTGTATTTGTAGAGTGTGACTCCATTGTGATCAATGACGCTGGAATACCTTGAGTGATAAGGTAATGTCGCATCGCCCACGCTTCAGAAACAGGCTCATCAGCACCTTGTCCACCACTGACAATCCAATGTGTGTGTTGAGAGGCGAGACAACGTGCAGTATCAAGTCGTGCTTGTAATAATGGTGATACATATTCTGTCCATATGCCTGCTCCGAGTACGATAAGCGTTTGAGGCATTGAAATAGGACGTGTTTGTTTTAAATGTACAGAAAGGAATAAATAGATTGGCCAAGACAATAAAAAAACGAATGAAAGATTGGAAAGCAAGTGAAATAATATCGCAATATATGCAGGAACAATATGGGCAATAAGATAACTGCCTAGACCTAGACTAAAAACTGCGTAAGTGTAACATACAATGCGTAATATAAATACTTTTCCATACTGTGCTTTAAATATGTCAAAATTTTGAAGTAAAAGGCAAGTTAGAATGAGTAGTGCTAGACTTAATGTCAACCAAGGTATTTGTTCAAGCATATCGGCAAGTGTAACAATAATCATATTCAAAATAAGTAAAATTTGAAAAAGCATATATACCCAAGTTAGACAACGAACATATTTTACCGTAGTGAGTAGAATGGGATATAATAATGTCGATATAAAAAGTAATAATGTCATATATTACACGTCCTCGTAAGTCTTTTTATTGTATGAAATGTCTTCAAATTTTGCTGAAAATAATAGTTTCTTTGTGATGTAATAGTTGATACGATAATAAGGAATATTTTTAAGAATGAAAAGGTGGTGACCTGAATGACAAACAAAGTAATGATGGATCAACATATCCGTTTTATGGGTGAATTTATGACTAATATGAATGCATTGACTGCAAGTTTATTAAAAGACCTGCGTGAACAATATGCTATTTCTAATGAACAATCAAGTGTATTATTGATGCTATCCCATGAAAAGGCAATGACATTAACAGAGATTACTTTGAGGCAAGGTGTCAATAAAGCAGCAGTGAGTCGACGTATTAAAAAATTGCTCGACTTGTCACTTGTACAATGGGCATATCAAGGTGCAGGTTCTGATAAGAGATTAAAATATGTTTCTTTAACAGAATATGGTATGGAATATGTCCAAGCTTCACGACATTTGATTGCAGATTTAGCAACAGAGATGTTGTCTGATATCCCGATTGATCAAATTGAAGAAACACGCGTTGTTTTAGAAAAAATAGATACACGTCTTAAATCTCAATTAAAAAAATTATAGTATAAATAGTGATACATATCCAACTCACGTATGATGTTTAAAACAAGTACATAAGCTAAAATGGTAACAATGGGGATTTTGAAGCTAGGAGGAGGTGGAGAGATGAAACAATGCCCGTATTGCAAAGAACATATAAAAACGAAGCAACATTGTACACATTGTCGACGCCAAGTGAATAGTGCAGTTGAACCACCAAATCGAGATGAACCAACTCATGATACAACAAAATCTATAAAAAAATTAATCCCACTTATTATTTTAAGTTTTATTATTATTTTACTTACGATCTTATTTTTATTATTAAAGAACTTTAATTCGCCTGAATCACAAGCAAAGTTATTAGTTAATGCAGTTGATAATGATGATACATCAAAAGTTGCGACGTTATTAAGTACAAAAAATAACAAAGTTGGTCGTAAAGAAGCGGGGATTTATATTGCCTTTATTAAAGATAAAATGGGAATGAAACAATTCGGAAAGAAAGTCAATCAAGCCGTCTCTCACTTAGATGAAGATCGACCCGTTTCTTATGAAGTTAGGACAGATAAAGGTCAAAAAGTTTTACGCATTAGTAAAAATGGACGAAGATATTTGATATTCGATAATTTAAGCTTTCAAGCACCGATGAAACAAGCGATACTCAAGCCAAATACAAAAGCAACATATGAATTTGTAGCAGACGGTGCAAAGAAAAAAGTGATGGGTGAGCAAGATCAACCGATCGTTTTAAGTGAATTTATTCCTGGGAAATATACGATAAAAGCAACAAAAACAACATCACGTGGTACATACAATGGTCAACTGAAATTTGATACATCCTCTAGTGATCATGATAGAGTGCATGTTAAAGAAGAATTTGAAGAAGCACACGTAAAAGTCTCCCTAAAAGATAGTGATTCGTTAGATCAAGATACCTTAAAAATTATGATTAATGGAGAAACTTTTGATTATAAAGAGCATGAAGCTTACGGACCATTCCCACTTAATAAAGAGTTGACTATATCTGCACAAGGAAAAGTACAAAATAAAGTATTTAAAACCCATACGCAAAAGATTAAAACAGTAGAAGGTAAAGAAAATAATAAAGTAACAGTAAAGTTTAATGACGATGCGATAAAAAAATATAAAGAAGCACAAGAAAAAGATACATTGAATAAAATTACAGACTTTATTGAAAAATACACTTCCGCTTTGAATACAGCATATAAAGATAAGAGTATGTCTGCAATCACACCGTATATATTGAAAGATACGGAATATTATAAAGTGATGAAAACACGTGTGCGTAATCAGAAAGCAATAGATGATCAAAATGTTAAAGTTACTGATATGAATAAAACAGATCGCTTTTATTCCGTCATCGTACAAACTGAAGAAGAAGGGGAAACCAAGCAGGCGCATTATTTATTGCAGGGTGATGATGATGGTTCTAATTTAAAGGTAGTGAACTACGAACAATATGAATAAATGTGAAAGCACTTGAAAGAGTTGATAATGGACTGTTTCAGGTGCTTTTTAGATTGAGAATAACAAAATACTTCAATTATTCAAGATACAGTTAAGATTAAAATTTTTAGAAAATTAAAGTTTTATGGTACAAGTCTTCTAATCATGCTTGCTTTTTTAGGTTTTTTTTGAGATTTTGAATATATAATAAATAAGGAAGGGATTTGAGTGTATGAAAACGTTTTCGGAACGGCTTTATGAGCGCGTTGAACCCATTTGGAAACATTATTTAGAACATCCATTTGTAAAAGGGATTGGCACAGGGGATTTAGACAAAGAGAAATTTAAACATTGGTTAAAACAAGATTATGTTTATTTAATTGACTATACACGTTTATTTGCACTGGGTGTAACAAAAGCGACAGATCTTGAGACGATGACAACATTCGGTAAACTGGTTTATGAAACGTTGAATACAGAAATGTCGTTACATAGACAATATGCTGCACAGTTTGGTATTTCAGAAGAATCTTTGACACAGACAAAACCAGCAAGCACAACAACAAGTTATACGAGTTATATGTTAGATGTCGCTCAAAGAGGTGGCGTCGAGAATGTCATTGCAGCAGTTTTAACATGTACGTGGAGTTATAATTATATTGGACGGGCATTAAATGAACTTGAAGGGGCAGCGGAACATCCTTTTTATGGAGAATGGATACAAATGTATAGTTCAGATGAATTTACAGACTTAACTGAGCAAACGATAAAGATTATGGATCGTGTTGCAGAAGGGAAGACTGAAGAGGAACTACAAGTATTAGAAGATATTGTCGTACGTACAAGTTATTATGAGCATATGTTTTGGGATATGGCAGAACGCTTGGAAATGTGGCCATTACCAGAAGAAGTCATGACCCAATATAGTGAGTAGTATAAAAAAGAAGTGGGACAAACTTGAATAATATGCCAAGTTTTGACTCACTTCAGTATAGTTGTGTTAACTTGATTCGTGTAGTTTAGATTTACGATTGCGAAAAAAGAGTGCAATAAAATATAATACTGTTGCAATTCCTGTAAGTATTGCTGCATTATATAGCGCACTTGAAGCTGTAATGATTGTATTAGGATCAACAGTACCGATAAGTGCTTGTACAGGTGCAAGTTTATCGGAGAGTTGTTCAGCGACTTCACGTATAATGTACAAAAAACCGATTGGAATGAAAGTAATACATACAGAAATTATCCAATTGATTAGTTTTAGCAATGTACGATTAAAAAGTAATGTAAGTAAGGCTAAGATAATGTTGATAAGACATAACACAAAAAAGCAGCGCAATGCAATGCGTAAATAGTTAAGGCGTTGTTCAATTTCGGACAAGTCAACTAGTGTCTGACGGGTTAATTGCTCTGTGAATGTTTTAAACTGATCATAATATACATCTTGGTTTAAAAAGCCGATTGTAAACAATGTTTCACGATACATACTATATGCTGCAATAGCAGTAAGCACCATAGCGATAAAAGTTAAAATAAAACTTATCCATGAGCGACGTTTTTTGATGCGATGTGTACGGTACATTATTTCAGGTTGTGTATGAATAGGTGCTGTCATAAATAACTCCTTTATGTAAATAATAATGATTAATTATATTATAAGATATAAAAGTTGCAAAGTGTTTGGGGGATATGACTTTAAACTGAAAAATATTGAAGTATATCTTTTTATATTTTTAACAGCATTGCAATAAAAAACATATTATAATGACTTTACTATTAAAAACTGAAAGTAGGGATTCTGTTGAAACGTAATATTATGAGTAAGCTTATGGGGCGTTATTTATCACAACAACGTCATATGAAGTTTAAGTCCGAGCCAGAGCTAGAAGCCTTTTTAGATAAGCGTCGTTCACTCAACGAGGAAAAACACAAACAACCAGACCAAATCAATGTAAAATCAAACCTAGTAAAAGATATGTTTGATGAGATGCAAGTATTTCGCTTTAATTTTGGTCACCATATCAAAAATAAAATCATTTATATTTATGGTGGCACATTTGTACTACAACCTTCAGCATTTCATTGGCGTTTTATGGACAAGCTTGCTTATGAAACTTTACATGAAGTCATATTACCTATTTATCCCAAGGCGCCGAACTATACATATCGTGAAACGCATGCTGCTATTGAAGATGTATATCGTCGATTACTCAAAGAAACAGAGCCAGAAAATATTGTGATTATGGGGGATGCATCCGGAGGGAATATGGCATTAAGTTTTGTACAAAAATTGGTAAAACAAGAGGAACTACCGTTGCCCGGCAAGCTGTATTTAATTTCTCCATGGCTCGATTTATCGCTTTCTAATCCGGATATTACAGATCAAGTACAAAAGCAGGATCCTGTACAAAATTTATTTAGCTTGCAGCAGATTGCAAAAGTATGGGCGGGTGACTTGGAGCGTAAGGATCCACGTGTGTCTCCAATGTATGGCAGTGTACGTGGCTTACCGGCTGTGCATATGTTCGGTGGGACGAGTGAAATTTTTTATCCAGATATGTGCAAACTCAGAGATTATTTTGATGCTGAGCAACAGCCCTTGAATTTTTACGTGTATAAAGATATGGTTACAGCTTTCCCACTTTATCCAATCGTAGAATCACATAAAGTATTGAAACAAATTCGTAAAACAATTGATGAATAAAAGTGTATAAATAATGGCACTTGTTGTATCTTTTATGAAAAACGAACAGTGTAAGTGAGGGATTTTACACTAAATTATATTTGTTATAATAATGTATGCTGTAATGAACAATTAACAGATATAGGACTTTTGGTCAGTTCATCAATAAGTTGATTTAAAAACAAAAGTGCTTAAAGTAAACAGGTCACTCGTTTGCTTTAAGCACTTTTCAATTTAAACATTTGTAAATGCTTACATTTTTTATTTTATTAGAAATTACAAAAAGTTCCGTGCAATAAAGTAATTAATTTAGTAGAATGTTGTGTATAGAAAAATCTTAAAACTTTGAAATTTATTGGAGCTGATTGAGCTTCTATCATCTAAGAGGGGGATCATATGGATTTACTTATTGGTACATTGTTCTTGATTTTAGTGCTCGTTATTTTTACGTTATTTACTTACAAAGCACCAAACGGTATGCGTGCTATGGGGGCTTTGGCAAATGCAGCAATTGCAACATTTTTGGTTGAAGCTTTTAACAAATATGTTGGTGGTGAAGTGCTAGGCATTAAGTTTTTAGGAGAACTCGGAGATGCAGCAGGAGGTCTTGGCGGTGTTGCAGCAGCAGGGCTGACTGCATTAGCAATCGGTGTTTCACCTGTATATGCACTCGTTATTGCAGCAGCGTGTGGAGGTATGGATTTATTACCAGGCTTTTTTGCAGGATATTTAATCGGTTACTTGATGAAGTATACAGAGAAATATGTACCAGACGGTGTAGATTTAATTGGTGCAGTGCTTGTTATTGCACCGTTATCACGCTTAATTGCAGTTGGACTAACACCTGTGGTGAACAACACATTATTGAAAATTGGAGATATTATCCAAAGTTCTACTGATACAAATCCGATTATTATGGGAATTATTCTCGGCGGTATTATTACAGTTGTCGGAACAGCGCCACTGAGTTCCATGGCACTAACAGCATTGCTCGGTCTGACAGGTGTACCTATGGCGATTGGTGCGATGGCAGCGTTTAGCTCTGCATTTATGAATGGTGCATTATTCCATCGCTTGCGTTTAGGTGATCGTAAATCTACGATTTCCGTAAGTATCGAGCCTTTGTCACAAGCAGATATTGTATCAGCAAATCCAATTCCAGTATATATTACAAACTTCTTTGGTGGTGCAGCGGCAGGACTTGTAATTGCGCTATCGGGCATGATTAATGATGCGACAGGCACAGCAACACCTATCGCTGGTTTTCTTGTTATGTTCGGATTTAATGATTGGTTGACTGTTGTATTGTACGGCGTTGTGATGGCTATTATCGGTTTAATCGCGGGTATTTTAGGCTCTATCGTCTTTAAAAATTATCCAATTGTTACGAAACAAGATATGATTGCACGTGGTGCAGCTGATGCGTAATGTATTATAAATAAACAGCGTACGTCCAACCATAAAAATATGGTGCGTACGCTGTTTTCTATTTTGGAATGTTAATGCGATGACCGAGTTGTTGGGGCCATTGTTGTATGTCCTGTGAAGTATAATAATGTTGTAATGCTTGATAAATGTCTTTTGGATAGGTTGATGAACGTCCTGTCGAGCGATTAATGCCCATCATCATTACTTCTGCAGTAGCACATAATATCTGCTGATCAGTATTAATCAATTCTAAGAAAAAGTGTGTTCGCTTATGATCTAAATCATAAATGTATACACGAACTTCAATGGCCGTATCTTTTTTTAGCTCTTTTAAATAAGAAATGTGTGTTTCGAGTGTAAACACAGTATAATGTCGACGTATGCGTTCATCGGTCGTCAAACCAATTTGGTCATGAAAATGGTCAATTGCCAAGCTAAATACACGTGCATATTCGGAATCATTCATGTGCCCATTACGATCAATCCAACGTGCATCAACTACGGTTTGGTCACTAAATGGAAATTGTAACATTTTTTCCTCCTTATGTTTAAACTTAAGTATAGCGATAAAGAGATCAAATAACAGCGTTTTACGTCAGTTCATATTTAGAGTTCTACGTCTCAAAGATGGTTTTCTCATCTTCATTATACTCAAAAATAAGAAGTTATAGCGAACATTTTTCAACAGGTCTTGCGATAAAGAACATATTTATTATATACTTTAAAACGTAATTATTACGATTTGTAGTAGGAGGTATATTATGAATACAAAAATACCTGTCACAGTATTAAGTGGCTATCTAGGTTCTGGAAAGACAACATTACTCAATCATATTTTGAATAATAGAGAAAACCGACGTATTGCTGTGATTGTGAATGATATGAGTGAAGTGAATATTGATAAAGATCTCATAGCAGACGGGGGTGGGTTATCGCGTACAGATGAAAAACTTGTTGAACTTTCAAATGGTTGTATTTGTTGTACTTTACGTGAAGATTTATTACGAGAAGTTGAAGCCATTGTTGAGCGAGGAGGCATAGACCAAATTGTGATTGAATCAACAGGTATATCTGAACCTGTTCCAGTTGCTCAAACGTTCTCATATGTAGATGATGAACTTGGCATAGATTTAACAAAAATTTGTCGCCTTGATACGATGGTCACGGTTGTAGATGCACATCGTTTTATGCAAGATTATCGTTCAGGAGATCTATTATTAGATAGAGATCAAGCTGTTGGGGCAGATGATGAACGTACGATCTCTGACTTGTTAGTAGATCAAATTGAGTTTTGTGATGTCCTCATTTTAAATAAGGTGGATTTAGTTACAGATGAAGAGGCTAATCAGTTAGAAGCGATATTAAGAAAGTTACAACCTTCTGCTAAACTTATTCGAACAGTAAAAAGTGAAGTGGCATTAGAAGAAGTACTTGACACAGGATTGTTTGATTTTGAGCAGGCGAGTCAGTCTGCAGGGTGGCTAAAGGAATTAGAAGCAGGTGGTCATGAGACACACACACCAGAAACAGAGGAATATGGTATTTCGTCATTTGTCTATAAGAGACGGCTTCCTTTTCATGCAGAACGCTTTCACGCGTGGTTAGAAGGGATGTCTACTAATATTGTGCGTGCAAAAGGTATTGCATGGTTAGCGCAATATAATGAAGTAGCATGTCTTGTGTCGCAGGCGGGTAGTGTTGTTGATATTCATCCTGTCACGTATTGGGTTGCTGCGATGCCAAAAGCTGAACGCGGTGCTATTTTACAAGAACGTGAGGATGTTCGTGCAGATTGGGATCCAGAGTATGGAGACCGTCAAACACAGCTTGTTATTATCGGTATAGATTTAGATAGAGACAGTATTGCGCAAGAACTTGATGCTTGTTTATTAAACACACAAGAAATAGATGCGGATTGGTCACAGTTTGAGGATCCATATCAGTGGCAAATCGAACGACAAAATTAAGATATATATAAGAAGATGGGAGAGGCATCTTAATCATTTAAAAGATGACTCTCCCATATGTATTATTAAGGTTTAAAAACATTAATAAATGTTGTGATAATTGGTACGCCGAGTAAGTCGACTAAAAAGGCACCCACAATAGGTACAACTAAATAAGCGCGAGGTGAGTTACCAAACTTTTTCGTAATAGTGTCTAAGTTTGCCATAGCATTTGGTGTAGCACCTAAACCGTGACCGATAAAGCCACCAATCATAACGGCTGCATCGTAGTCTTTGCCAAGTAAACGGAACACTATAAAAATAGAGAAGAGTGCGACAAAAATGATTTGACAGAGTACGATAACAACTAGTGGCAATGCAAGGTTATAAATTTCAGTTAATTGAATACTCATTAAAGCAATAGATAAGAAAATACTTAATGAAATATCGCCAATTTGATTTGTCAGTTTTAAATCGATTAAATTTAAGTTTGCAACTTCTGAAATATTACGAATAATTACTGCGATAAACATAGAAGCCACGTACAGCGGAATATTTTGACCTGTCCACTCACTGAAACGTTCACCTAAATATGTGCCAAGTCCCATACAAAATAAAATAACAGCAACTTGGATAAAGAATACTTCATTCACTGAAAAGTTTTTATGTAAGCGCTTGTTGATATCGATTTCTGAGTAGTCTTTTTGAGTTACATTAATATCTTTCGGTGCAAGATTGTGCTTTTTAATCAAGTAACGTACAACAGGTCCACCTAATAAACCACCTGCAACAAGACCGAGTGTAGCGGCGGCAAGAGCAGCGGTAACAGCAGAATGAACCCCAAGTGATTCGATAGTTTGACCATATGCAGCTGCATTTCCGTGACCGCCTTCCATTGACATAGCACCCGCAGTTAAACCGAGTAGTGGGTCAATGTGTAAGACCTTGGCCATAGAGACACCAATGACGTTTTGAAAAGTAGCCAATACGCCACAAAGAATCCAATAAACAATAAGGACTTTACCACCTAACTTTAAGAGCTTAAATGAGGCACCAAGACCAATTGTTGTAAAGAAAGCAAGCATAAAGAAGTTTTGGAAAAATTCTCCATCCAACTTAATGGTTACAACACCTGTTGTTGATAAAATAGCTGAAATCACTGCAAATATGAGTCCACCAATAACGGGTGATGGAATACTCAAACGATTAAAAATTTCAACTTTATTTACGATTGCTTGTCCAATGATTAACAATAGACATGCGAGAAACAATGTAGTAATACTATTAAGTTCTATCATTGTATATTCCCCCTTAGTTGTTAATTGAGAAAGGGCTTACAATCCCATACTTAATAATTATACTTTTTATTATATTAAAAAGCCATAGTAAAAATAATAATTATTAATGTAATATATCAAAATAAGTTGTTTGTTTTAGATGTTTTTGACGATAAGCGGTTGGATTCATACCAAAAAAAGTTTTGAATGCTTTAGAAAACATAAGTGGATCTTTGTAACCTACTTTGTCTGCGATCTCTTGGCTTTGTAGAGATGTTTCTCGTAAGAGTTTTGCTGCTTGAAACATACGAAGCTGTATCAAATAGTTTTTAGGAGATTGGTCGATGTTTTGTTTGAACAACTTATATAAATAGCTCCGACTCACATTTACATGTTGTGCAACTTGTGCAATTGTAATGGGATGCATGTAATTACGATTGATATAGCGTATTGCTTCAAGTACATTTGTATACATTTCTTTAGGTTGTGACTCAAATTTTTTAGGGAATGTGCGATAAAGCGTGTGTAGAAGTTGATATAGATCCTGCATATGTCGTATATCATCAGAGTGTTTAACCGAATAGTTTTTTGCCGTTTCGCACATTCGTTCGATAATTTTTGCGATAGATGTTGTATCACACTTTTGAACAACAGCTGTGTCGACAAGTCGTGTGCGATTTAAGTATTCGAGGGCAACTTTACCACTGAAACCGACCCAATAATAAATCCATGGCGTATCTGATGAAGCGTAATAATGGACTGTCATACCACGCTGTAATAAAAACAAGTCACCTTGCTTTAAATGATGAGTTTGCCCATCGTAGACGAATGTCCCTTTTCCAGACATTACGATATGTAATACAGCACACTTTGTCACTTTATAGTGGTAGCCTGTATTAGGTGCTCCAATCTCGATGCCACATTCATCAATGTTTGCTTCTAGCTGATTTCTCTTAAACTTTTTCCACAATAGTTGCACGCAAATACCATCCTAAATTATTTTGATATGGAAACATTTTAGCATATTTTGTGATGATAAATGAATATGTCTTTTATTTTATATGTGCTAAATTTTTAAGGTATTAAAATAGTTTAAAAGTAATATAGGAGAAAGTTTCATGATATACAAAAAAATAAAATCCCCCTATAAATTTTTAGTTGATTATCAGCGTATCCCTATTCCTTTCAGTAGTCATAAGGCTTATTTTCAGATGATTCACCATCAACAAATTCACGCACTAACATCGTTATATGGAAAATGGACGATACAACAACATATTGAAAATCAACAAGATATGCCATGCGCAAAATGGCTATTATATCAAAGGAATTTTAAAGTTGATGATTATGATTATTCTAAAGATTATTTTCTTAATATGGTTGAGCTGTATGTACCATTTGAATTGTATATTAACGAACAAAAGGTTGAATATAGAGAGCAATTATTGGCGTACGATATAACACACTATATACATAAAGAAGAAAATGAAATAGCCGTAAAAATATATAATAAAGATATTATAGATCAGCGTTATTTTACGATTTTAGAACAATTGGATAGTGTTTATATTGTGGAACGTGCGAATGATTGTCTTGTCGATTATAACCTTAAAATAAAACGTGATGGATTTTTAAAATGTTATGTGATACAAGTAGATATTACTGATATAGCAGGTTCCCCGATACCAACGTATGTTTTAAAAGATGAAAAAGGAAAAACGCTCATAGAAGGGGCATTAGATATAGATCACGTGAACGATATTGCGATTCCTTTTGTGGATATAGAAGTACGGGAAGAACAATACTTATATCTTTTCATGGATACCCAAGATGAAACATTAGTCCATGTACTTATGTGCTATTGATACATTATGTAAGATAAATATAACATAGTACCTTGTAATGCACAGTAGTAGTGTGCTATATTATAAGTGAAATAGCTACTGTGCATTATATAATACTGAACGATATATTGGGGTGAAGAGATGAATGTTCAATTTAAAAAAGGGGCACTAGAAATGATTGTGTTACTCATCATTAAACGTGAACCGCAATATGGTTACTCCTTAGTTCAAAATATTTCTAGGCATATGTCTATTGCTGAAGGAACAGTATATCCTATTTTGAGGAGATTAGTTAAAGAGTGCTGTCTATCAACATATTATCAGCCTTCTACTGAAGGACCAGCACGTAAATATTATCAGATCACAGATGTAGGTTTACAGCATCTTCAAAAATTATTGGCAGAGTGGAAAGATTTTTCCAAGATCGTAACTTTATTTATTGAGGAGAGTGATATATCATGACGAAAAAAGACTACTTGAATATACTATATGAGCATTTAAAAAATATACCTGAACAAGAGAAACAAGAAATTGTTGCTGAATATGATAATCATTTTATTGAAGGGGCAAAAGATGGAAAAAGTGAAACGGAAATGATTGAAATGCTTGGAGATCCTAAAATAATTGCTAAAGATATTGTTGCTGAATCAGCAGTCAATCAAGCTTCAGAAAACCATAGTGCACAAAATGTATTCTTAGCAGTTTTAGCAGTGATTGGTCTAAGTTTTGTGAATTTGGTACTTGTATTAGGTCCATTGATGTTATTGCTGGGACTACTTTTTGGATTGATTGTAGCGACAGGCATTTTGCTCATCTCCCCATTTATAGCGCTAGGTTCTTATTTTTTGAACAATGATGTACAACTGTTATTACCAGATTGGCTAGCAGCATTAGGTTATTTTGGTATAGGTATGATGTTATATGTTGTGACGTTTTATCTGGTCAAATGGAGCTGTATTGGTTTTGTGAAGTACTTGAAGTTAAATATTAAACTTGTGAAAAGGAGTGCTCGCGCATGAAAAAGACCAATCTTATTATTTTTATAGTTGGACTTGTTTTAGGGATACTTGGTATGATAGGGGCTTTTTATTATTCTGTGATAGATAATCAATATGAGTCAACACAACAACCTATTGAACAGACATTTGATGACACTCAAATCAAAAATATTGATATTTCCTTAAAACGTGCAAATTTAGATATTGTTTCGGGTGATAAGCTTAAACTAGAAGGGCAATCAGATTCAAAAGCTCAAAATGTAAAAGCGACAACCAAAGGAGATCGATTAGCACTTCAACTGAAAGGAAGTAAAAAGTCTAAAACTGAAATTAATATCAATCCGTTTTACCTTAATCGTTCAACAGCCTCTTATACATTGACAGTACCTCAATCACAGTTGAATCAGTTGAAAATTAATGGCAAGCAAGCGACTGGAGAAGTTCGAGGTATTTCAGCTGAAAAAGTCATTTTAGATATTGAACAAGCAGGCTTTGAAGTAGAAGAAAGCGACATTGAAACGTTCGATGGTCATGTTCGATGGGGTTCTCTGGATGTGAGTGATACAACATTGAAACAAGTGAAAACATCAGTCAATAAAGGCGAGCTTTCTTTGGAAGATGTACCGGCAGATATTCCTATGACTTTGAATAATCAATTTGGTAGTACAGATGTCATGTTTGCAGCGCCGCTCAAGAAAGCATATATTACTACTAATAATGATAGTGGAGAGATCGATATAGAAGATTTAACAAATTATAAAGCATTACAGCAAAACAAGTCTTCAAACATTGAAATCCATATTACGAACCAATATGGTACAGTAACATTAATGGATAAATGATAAAAGCTTTGAGCATCTTGATCTGTTTATCAAGTTTTATATCAATATCATAAAAATAAAACATGGCGTCGTTATGATCGCCATGTTTTATTAGGGTGTAGGCAGTCTCTTTGGCGCATATGTGATACAAAGGGATTGCCTTTTACTGTAAAGCGTAATGGCTTATGTGTCCATTCTCCTTTGTTAGGAATACCAATTCTAGCACTGGCAATAATTTCGCGTGGGTATTTACGGTGTTGTGTATCAATTTTCAATGGTCCTTCATTTAGCCGTGTACCATCAATTGATCGTGAAATACCTATCGCACTCGTCCATTTACCCGGTCCATTTGTCACTTCATAGCCACCTTTGCCTCTATTACGAATCATTAAATCGAGTCCATCATCTGGTTCAATTGCACGAATAAGTACGCCTTCAGGTATACCTTCACGTTGTGTAACAAAATTAATTAATAAATAGCGGTGCATCATGTGACCGTAAATGGTTCCGCCTTTACAATACAAAGAATTGACACGGGGTGTGTGCTTTCCGTTATAACTATGCGCTGCTTGATCGATCGTTCCAAGATAGGCTTCTGTTTCAACAATATAACCAGAATATATTTGATTAGGTGTTTCATAGATAATTTTAACGCCCAATAATGCTTGGGCAGTCTCAATCGTCGAATGGTTGATAAAATCCATAACAGCCTCCTAGATATTCATGAGTTATATTCAGTGTATCTTAAAATATTTGGATTTCAAAGTTTTGGGTTGTTCCCATGATACAGTATGTTAAACTTTATATTAAGAAAGTTTAATGAAAGGGGTATCTTATATGAATCAAACACCTAAAGTGAAATTTGTCGAAGCATTTAAGCTATTTTGGCTAAATTATGTTAATTTCAAAGGGCGTAGTCGTCGTAGTGAATATTGGTGGGTTATGTTATGGCATACAATTATTAGTGTATCCATTATTTTTTTAGCGATCGCATTGATGTTTGTCCCCCCTATCGGTATTTTTATAAGTGGTATTTTATTTATTGTAATATTCTTATATAGCTTGGCTACAATTATTCCTAACTTAGCATTAGAAGTGCGCCGCTGTCATGATAGAGGGTTGACGATGCTTCTGCCTATACTATCTTTTATCATATCTATTGCTTATAGTGTTATAAGTGCTATTGTACCAAGCGAATTATTATTTTATGAAGAAAATTTTTCCGTTTCTACTATGACACAGCCTGACTCTGCGTGGTTGTTTTGGATTCTAACTGTAATAATGGCGGTGTCCGTTATTTTACAGATTGTTTTATTTGTCATTACATTGTTGGATAGTAAACAAGAAACCAATCAATACGGTCCATCACCGAAGTATGTCACAGCGCAATATGAAGGACATAATGATCACTATCGTACAAAACAACACGACTCTGAAAAGCCAGAAGAACACCTTAGAACTTTAGAAACGAATACACAACATAAAGATCAAGACGATCCATATCGATATTAAATTGCGTAAAAAGCAGAAACCTTAACACCATAAGGTTTCTGCTTTTTAATGTCTATTATATTTGACATAACACAAATGTGTCACATATAATAGACATCAAGAGGATCTGAGAATAGAACATAAGCACATTATTGTAAAAGGTTTTGTAGCTCCACTCAGGCAAGGACGGCTCGAAGCAAAAGAAGTTTTTAAAACGGATTTTCACTTCAAACACCTAATGTTGTTTAGGTCAGTTTTACGCTGTCTCGCTTCCATCTCTAAGTCTGAAAAAGATGAAGGTTGGGTTTGTATTGTAGGAGGTAACATTCATATGAATAAAGTGAAAGTCTATCGTGTTGCAAAAGGTGTATCGCAGTTAGCATTGGCGAGAAGTGTCGGTGTTGCACGCCAAACGATTAATATGATTGAAAATGATAAGTATAACCCTAGTCTGAAACTATGTATTCACATTGCTAAATCACTAGATGTAACATTAAATGATTTATTTTGGGAGGATGATGAGCATGAATCGTAACTTTTATAAACGATGGATCGGTGTAGACTCACCTGACGAATATCAAAGGCAAAGAATAGATGAAACACTCGCATATGTTTATCTTCTTGGAGTCATTGGTTTATTTCTACTTATCCCATTATCCTGGATGATTGATATTGAATCTGGACAACTGTCCGCGTTTTCAATAGGTATTCCCATATTACTTTTTATTTTAGGGTGTCGTCATGTTGTGTATTCACGAGATTATTCTGACAAAAAGATTTTAGTAGACAGTCATAAAGAAGCACGACATCTTCGTAAATATTTGGTAAAAAAATATTTTTCAATAAATATAGGGATTATCATTTATTTGTTGCTTACTATAAATGTATTAGCGCCGTTAATGGTAGGAAAATATCCATATTGGCATACACAAACATGGAGTTTGTTGATCATCATAGTGCCTAGTATTTTATATATCATTCAATTAAGAGACAATGTTCAAGTTAGGAAGGGGGATTAATATGTCATTGAAACAGTATGTGTTGGATACCTTTAATGGAGAAGCGATAAAAGATGAGTTTGAGAAACAACACTCACATCGTGTATTAGCCCAAAATTTTTCATGGTTGTTTTGGGGGCTTATTTTGTTGCTGAATGTTAGTTTTTGGATAAAATTCTATTTTGAGCAGTTACCTGTTGTTGAAGGTCTTGGGCTTCTTCTTTTTCTGACGCTTGCTATGATGATTGAAGTCAAATTAAAACAGCAATATGCCAATGTATTAGAAATTGATGATGAACAAACATATCGAAAGACGTTGAGGAAATTGAAACGTTCATCGATCTTATTTGGTATTATGATGATGAGCGTTATGATGATATTAAATATGGTTATTTTACCTATTTTTATCCTTGATACTTCATTTTCTATGACAGATTTTATTCGAAATGGATTGATTGCTTTGGGTACAAGTATCTTAACAGGTATTATGCTTTATTTTTATTCCAAGTATAAAGTTAAGCGTACATATGATGAGGAATAAAAGAATATGAATGACAAAAACACCTTCCTTTTTGACAAATATATTTGTCAAAAAGGAAGGTATGTTATATAATTAAAATAACAAAATAAATGGAGGGGTTAGATGACGTTAAAGATAGAACATGTCACAAAAAAATTCCAGAATTTTACAGCAGTCGATAATATTAACTTGACGCTTGAAAAAGGCAAAATGCTTGGATTTTTAGGACGAAATGGGGCAGGCAAAACCACAAGTTTTCGCATGATATTAGGTTTAACAGAACCCACAACAGGTGAAATAACATACAATGGTAAACCCATCAATGCTCAAATGTATAATGCGATTGGCTATTTACCAGAAGAACGCGGTTTACACCCTAAACTCACCGTGACAGAGGAGCTAACGTACCTTGCTACTCTAAAAGGGTTATCTTCTAAAACCATTCAAACCGCTATTACATATTGGTTAGAACGTTTTGAGATTACTGAGAACAAAGACAAAAAGATTGAGTCACTTTCTAAGGGGAATCAACAGAAAATACAGTTGTTAGCCAGTATTTTACATGAGCCAGAATTGTTGATTTTAGATGAACCATTTAGTGGTTTGGATCCTGTGAATGTTGAGCTATTAAAGTCAGCTGTTAAAGAGCTGAATGCTAAAGGAACGACAATCATTTTTAGTTCACATCGTATGGAGCATATCGAAGAGCTGTGTGATGATATTTGTATCTTAAACCAAGGGAAAATGGTCGTTCAAGGATCTATTGCACAGGTGAAAGAAGATATCGGTTATAAACGTGTAGCAATAGAAGCAGACTATGATATTTCAGATCTTGCAGAGGTAGAAGGTGTTATTAAAATAGAAGAAAAAGATAGCACAATATTTTTTACAATTGAAGATGAAAGTGTAGCCAATGTTTTATTTGAAGTCATTCAACATCGTGGTTTTGTACGTCGTTTTCAAATTTTAGAGCCAACGATTAATGAAATCTTTATTCAAAAGGTAGGTGAGCAACGTGCATAAGTTTTGGGCAACATTTCGTTTAACTTATTTGAAGAAGATTAAAGCCAAGTCGTTTATTATTTCTACACTTATTGCGATGCTTGTTATTGTAGGTGCAGCAAATATTGATAAAATTATCGATTTCTTTGATGATGGTAATAGTGATGATCAAGTAGCGATTGTGACACAAAATAATAGTTTGTATGAAGCTGTTAAAGCACAAAATGAACCGCTTCATCAAGATACAACATACCAACATCTTACGGAAGAAAAAGCAACAAAAGCTTTAAAGAAAGGTGATATCGATTATATTATTGCAGTCACTGAAACGAAAGGACATCAATTAGAAGGAACGATCATCGATACCCAAAGTGTTTCAGAAACGGATAAATTAACATTACAATCGACGCTATCTCAAATTCAGAAGACGCTTATTGCACAAGATTTAAATTTATCGGAGAACGATTTGCAACAATTAGAAGCGAAGAGTAAAGTTCAAGATAAAATTCTAAGTGATAAAAAAGGAACTAAAACAGCAGAGCCAGATTCAGAATCTGAAGAAGGTATCAGTCGAGTCATTGTTATGGTTGGGAATTTCGTAATTTTCTTTATCGTCATGAATTATGCTAACCAAATTGCAATGGAATTAGCAACAGAAAAAACATCACGTGTATCTGAAATGATTATTACGAGTATTCGTCCTATGGCACACATTTTATCAAAGATTTTAGCAATATTATCAGTAGCATTTACACAGTTGCTTATTTTTGCTGTAACCGTTGTAGGGTGTTTTTATGCCTTTGATTTATCAGCTAAATTGACCGCTATTGATTTTGAGCTTACACCTCATCTGACACGACTTTTAGTTTTCAGTGTGTGTTTTATCATATTAAGTGTCATTTCATATGTTATCTTAGCAGCAATATTAGGTAATCTTACTGTACGCATTGAAGACATGGCACAATCGCTTATGCCAATGACGTTAATTTTGATTGGTGCTTTTTATGCAGGTTACTTTGGCGCGCTAAATCCTGATAATATATTAGTGCGTATATTAAGTTATGTCCCATTTTTCTCGCCGTTTGTGACTTTATCACGCTTATCACTCGTTGAAACACCGATGATCGAAGGTATTATTGGAATTGCGATTCATATTGTACTTATTGGCGTGTTAGTTTTTATCGCGGCGAAAACATATAAAAATTCAGTGCTAACTTTTGAAAAAGGAACGATTAAATCCTTAAAACGTGCTTTGAAAAAGTCTTAATATAATAAATATCCAAGGTTGAGAAGACCCCAAATGATGTCTATTGATAGAGTTTGGGGTCTTTTTTATCTTTGACATAGATTTTCGTGATTTGAGGTTGTTTTTTAGTGATTGAGATTTCTGTCACCCCTTAATCCCTAAATGGCTAAGAAGCTGATATAATAAAGGGAAAGTAGTGCGAGGTGAGAGTATGAGTTGGATATACGCTTCAACAATTTTTATATTGGCAGGTCTTTGTGAAATTGGAGGAGGTTATCTCATATGGTTATGGCTACGCGCAGATAAGCCGATGTGGTTTGGTTTAATCGGAGGTGTAGCACTTATTTTGTATGGTATAGTTGCAACTTTACAAGTATTTCCTACTTTTGGACGTGTTTATGCTGCATATGGTGGTGTGTTTATTGTGTTAAGTTTGATGTGGGCATATTGGATTGACAAAGAACCACCTGATAAGTTTGATATCATTGGTGCAATCATCTGTGTTGTTGGTGTGTTAGTGATGGTTCTACCAGCTAGGAGCTAAGAGATATAAAGGAGTGTATGATAGATGGATGTTAGCATTGAAAAACAATCAAATGGCATAGAATTAATTAGAATAAAGGCATCGAACAGTGAGATTGTATTTAGTAATTATGGTGCAAGCATTGTGAGCTGGACAATCCATGATAACAACATTGTATTAGGTAACGAAGAAGAGGCAGATATATTTTATCCAGAGCATCCTTTTTATTTCGGAGCAGTTGTTGGACGTTATGCTGGACGTATTGCTGAGGGGCGCTTTCAGTTAAATAATCAAGTGTATCAATTGGAACAAAATGATGCACCACATCATTTACATGGGGGGCGTCATGGATTGTGGCAACGTATTTTTCTTTATGATGTCATTGAAAGTAGTGATGAAGTCAAAGTGATTTTTACGGATACATTGTTAAGTGACGATGATCATTTCCCGGGCGATGTGACGATTAAAGTTGTATATACTTATGATCATTCTCAAACGTGGGATATAGAATATTTTGCGACAACGTCCGAAGACACACTATTTAATCCAACCAATCATGTATATTTCAATCTGAATGAAGATAATAAAGTGATAGATAATCATGTGATAATAAGTAATGCTTTAAAAATGTTTCCGCTGGATGATAAAGGCATGCCAGTATTAGCGCCGATAGACTTATCTAAACGATTTGAAACACATCATATTGCTTTAAATATGCTTTTGACTTCAACAGATAGATGCATTGCTGAACAAATTAATAAAGTAGGCGGTTTGGATCACCCGTTTGAAGTAGAAGGTTGTAGTTTTACGCTGTCTAACGGCATATATGATTTGTATGTCACAACAGATAGACCTTATTTTATTATGTACACACTTAATCAGCCGGAATCTTGGAATAGTCATAGAAATGTATATCACGCACATTCAGGTGTGACGATTGAGACACAAAATATGCCGAATGATATTAATATCATGCATGAACAAGCACCATCTATTTTAAAATCCGATACCCCCTTTTATGCTAAGACATCATATCAACTTAAAATAAAATAATGCGATACTTTATAGAAGTTGAAAATAAATATCTATTTGATTATTGTGTTTGGAGTTGAGTTAATATTGGGAAAGTAAATGCTTTTAAAAGTTGAGCTTGTATTTGATTTTTCCCCAAAAGAAGTGACAATATTGTATAATTTTGTATTAAGAGGAGTATTGGAAAAGAGGCGATAGTATTGCGCAATCGACTGAAAGAATTAAGAGCAAGGGATGGTTATAATCAAACGCAACTTGCACAAAGAGCAGGTATTTCGCGCCAGACTGTATCATTAATTGAGCGTAACTCATTTATGCCATCTATTTTAACAGCAGTGAAAATTGCGCGTATTTTTAATGAACCTGTCGAAAATGTATTTATTTTTGAGCCAGATGATTTTTAATATGTTGACGGAGTGACGTCCATTTTATTGTATGAAATAAAGAAAGGCTAAAATAAGCGTAAAAGGAGTACGACATGGATACGAAGCAATTAAAAATAATGACATTAGATGAAGCGGTAAAGCGTATTGAAGATGGTATGGTCGTTGGAATTGGAACAGGGAGTACAATTGAATTATTGGTACCAGAAATTGCAAAGTTAGTAAACGATAAAGGTTACCAACTTATAGGGGTATGTACATCAGAGCGTACAGAGATACAGGCCAAAAAGCTCAATATTCCAATTGTCTCTGTGAATGAAGTTGAACATATTGATATTGCAATTGATGGTGCTGATGAGATTGATCCACAACTGAATTTGATTAAAGGTGGGGGGGCTGCGTTATTTCGTGAAAAAGTTATTGATGAAATGGCAGAACGCTTTATTGTATTGGCAGACGAAACAAAACTTGTTGACTACTTAGGACAAACGTTCAAATTACCAGTGGAGGTGGATTGTTTTAATTGGTATCAAGTATTAAAGCGTATTGAAACACACATTGACGGCACGGTGACGCGTCGTGCAGTACAAGGTCAACCCCTTATAACAGACAATGGCAATTATATTTTAGATGTACATCTTATAAGTCAAACCGATCCGTATGCACTGCATGAGTTTTTGATTCATTTAACAGGTGTATTGGAAACAGGTTATTTTTTAAATCTGGCAACAGAAGCCATTGTGGGTACACAAGAGGGTGTAAAAGTAATGGTACGTTAATGATAAATGGTAAAAAGGGACGTTTCTTAGACAAATTATGTCTTAGAACGTCCCTTTTGTGGTAGATATTATGGATTGTGGTGTGTTGACTTATCATGGGATTCATTGTTACTCGAAGTGATAGGTTGTTCGGATGATAAGTCCTCAGATGACGTTGTTTTCTCTTCGTTTTTGTCGGTAGTTGTTGAAGTTTCTGCATGTGTTGCTTCCGTTTTTTGTATTTTGGACGCAGCAATTTTACGACGAATAAAGTGAATAATGCTAGACAGTACACCGATTGTGACAACAATAATAGCGATACCTGCTGTCGAATATGCAAGTACTTTCATTGAGAAGACATCACCCAGCTCCTCGCTAAAGAAAAAGACTTTAGCAAAGGTCATCGCAGCATGAAAAATAGTAACGATATAAATAGAACGTCCACCTGTTCCACGAATCAGTTCACCTGCAATCATAGAAAATGCAAAGACATAAATGGCGCTATACATTGTGTAAGGCATTCCAAATGCAGTGTTAACATCCCAAATCAAATATAAAAAACTGACAACAATATTAGTAAAAAAGTGAGGTAATTTCTTTTCAACAATATTAAATAAATATGAACGAAAGCCAAATTCAATACAAAATGCCATCAAAAGATGACCGATTAAAATGGTCCATATTGTTTCAGATAAGTCATTGGCTTGGAGTAGAATAAAGCTATCTGCATATGTGTTGAACATATACATACTACTAATAAAAATAACCAAAGGAATGAAAAGTGCTAATAATAAACGTTCAATTACTTTGAAGTTAATCGTAAGTTTAAATCCTGATAGTTGTTCACGCTTATTCTTGAAAATAATTAAACATATTATAGCCGCCAAAAAAGGTCCCAAGCTATTTAGGGTAAAGACAAAGTTTTTGAGACCAGATGCTTTTTGGAAGTCTTGTAAAATTAATGGCGCAACATAAGAAAGTACAAAAAATAAAAAAATAGACATTGCCCATTGAAATCCGGATATACGAGAATGATTCATAATTAATCCTCCGTTTAAAGATAGGGACTGGACATAAATGCTCATTTGAAACTGATATAAGCAATAGATGACAGCTGACTTATTTATGAGAAGTCTATTCATTGATTGAGTATATCTGACTTGTGCTTTTAGAGCATTTATGTTTTTAGCATAATAAGTGATGCTGTTAAAATTTTGTTGTGCGATATCATATTAAAATGTAAAGCGCTATTAAATATAATGCAAACGCTATAAACAATTCGTAATATAATACAAATAACTATGGTACATTATAACCATAACATTACAATAAATAAATTGTTTAGGAATAATTATCATCTAATTGTAATGAAATGGTATTCATGTTGATACATAAAAAAAGAAATCTGTATGAACAATATAGGGTGATAACAAGATTTGAAAAGTTAGATTGAAGATGCTTATACTATACATAAAACAGTTGAATTAAAGGGGGATTATGTCATGTATCATAAGCCAGAGCCATCTTTATGGACGGGGCGACTAGATAGTGAGGTTGAGCGTGCAGCGTTTCGTCATTTTCAAACCATAACTTTTGGAGATATGACAAATAAAATAGAAAGTCAATCAGCAGACGTTGCACTTTTAGGTTATGCGATAGATGAAGGCGTATTATTAAACAAAGGACGTGTTGGTGCAAAAGAAGGACCAGATGCCATTCGTCGAGCTTTTGCGGGACTACCTGCGATGACAGATACAGTTATTAAAGATTATGGCAATGTAACGCATGAGGAGGGAGAATTATACGAAACGCAACAATTATTTGGGAAATATGTTACACAATTATTGAATAAGCATCAACGAACAATTTTATTGGGTGGGGGACATGATATGGCATATGCTCAATATTTAGGTGTACGTGAAGCGTATCCAGATCAGTCTATTGGTGTGATTAATATTGATGCACACTTTGATAATCGTGATGCACCTCGTTCTACATCGGGTACAAGTTTTCGTCAAATGCTAGAGCAAGATGAGCAACTCGATTATTTTGTTTTAGGTATTCAACGTGCAGGTAATACACAGAGCTTGTTTGATTATGCAGAACAAAGTCAGACAGAATATGTGTTGGTCGAAGAGTTGCAAGGTTATGTCGATCCACGCATTAAAAATAAGATTGAGCAGTTTATTCATACACATGATGTCATCTTGTTTACAATTTGTATGGATGTGATTGATAGTGCTTATGCACCGGGAGTGAGTGCTGCTGCTGTTTTGGGTTTAACACCGTCTATTGTATTAAGTTTAGCCAAACGAATTATGCAATATGACAAAGTGACATCGTTGAGTATTGCAGAGATGAATCCAACATATGATATTGATCAACGGACTGCAAAGTTGATTGCACATATGCTCACGTATTTAATTCATGATTGATAGTATTGAACAAAAGCTTTTGCTTCCTAGAGCCAAAGGAAGCAAAAGCTTTTTGACTATGTCATTGACCAATACTTTTGACAGGATGTGACGAGATGATGTACTTGTTCGCTGTATTGCCGTTTCTTTGCATAATTAATATAAATTGTACGCTTAATGGTAGGTGTGATTTTAATAGCATTCAGATGACTGGTTTGATGTGACTGATAGTAAACACGTGGTATCACGGCATATCCCATTCCTTGATGTACAAAGTTAGTTGCAGCTTCAAAACGGTCAACCTCCATAATAATATTAGGGCGTTCCTCAAAGTGAGTGAAGTAGTCATCAATATGTTTACGAACTTGATAGGGCTTGTTAGGTAAAATCAGAGGCAAGTTTTTTATAGATATTGATGATGCATTCGGAAAAGTATCTTTGGGAGTGAGAAGCATGTATTCTTCTTCATAGAGTGGGATAGAGATAACATCTTCATGTTTTATTTCATCATTAGATAAGCCAATATGCAAATCAAAATTGATAAGCTTTTGTGCTAAGACTTCTGGATTTAAAATTTCAGTGATTTGATAGTGTTGATCGGGATATTGGCGATTATGTTGTTTAATAATAGTAGAGACCCAATATGCTGTGGACTCAATAATTGCCATTTTAATCTTAGGAGTTTGACTTAACTTTAGGTCATACATTTGCTCTAATGTTTGGTGGTAGTGTTGGACGAGTGTAACAGCGTGATTATAAAATTGAATTCCTTTTTCTGTAATTGAAATTTCTTTTGTACTACGTTTTAAAAGTGCGTAGCCTAAGTCGTTTTCCATCTTTTTAATGGTAGCAGTAAGTGAAGGTTGACTGATATGTAAAGCCTGTGCAGCTTTAGTAAAACTATTGTAGTTGACGACGGCTATAAAATACTCTAATTGTAAAACTTTCATCAAACACACCTCATTTATAGTTTTGATCTATGAATAATTAGTTTATTTATATTAGTTATTAATATAATAACATACTACAATAAATGTATCGGAAGAGATGTGTAAAGTCACAACAAAAGAGAGGGTATATAAATGAGAAGGCGTCAGTCAATCCAGCTTTTACAGTGATTAAAAGCGCTATCTCTCCGCTTGAGTGTTTTATATCACAGTAGCTAATACTTCAGCATCATATGTATAGAACAATGACATTAAACAAAGGGGTGATGTTATGAAGTCAGAGCAATCGCATAAGCAAAAAGGTATTAAAGGGAAGGATATGTGGCAGTTCTGGGTATATAGCTTTATTGGTGTAATATGTTTCTTTATTCCTTTGACAATCCATGAGAACCATACAATATTAGTCGATCATGCCCATTTGGCATTCAGAGCATTGATGGGTGGAGCAATGCCTTATCTCGCACTATTAATGATTATCATTGGTGCGATTATACCTTTAATAAGACAAGATTATAAGAAATCAATAACTGATGCTATTCTTGTTGTTTTCAAAGTGTTAGGTGCAGTTATCGGTGTGATGTATGTATTTCGAATAGGTCCCGCTATTTTATTTAATGCGGATTACGGTCCATTTTTATTCGACAAGCTCATGATGCCACTGAGTGTTTTGATTCCGATTGGTGCTGTGGCATTATCATTATTAGTTGGCTATGGATTATTGGAATTTATTGGTGTTTTAATGCAGCCTATTATGCGACCAGTTTTTAAAACACCGGGTAAGTCTGCTATCGATGCCGTTGCGTCATTTGTAGGAAGTTACTCGTTAGGACTTCTTATTACGAATAGAGTGTATAAAGACGGTATGTATAATAAAAAAGAAGCGGTCATTATTGCAACAGGGTTTTCAACGGTATCTGCTACATTTATGGTTATTGTGGCAAGAACATTAGATTTAATGGAACACTGGAACTTATATTTTTGGCTATGTCTAATGATTACATTTGTTGTGACAGCTATTTCAGCACATTTACCACCTATTTCAAATGAATCGACAGAATATTATGACGGTCAACAAGGAGAACAAGAAGTTGAAGTAGCAGGGAGTCGTGTGATGGCAGCATGGGAAGAGGCTAAAAAGCAATCTCATCAATCTTTACCACTCGTAAAAAATATTTGGGTCAATGTTAAAGATGGGATAGAGATGACGCTAGCCATTTTACCATCCATTCTATCTATTGGTTTTTTTGGCCTATTACTTGTGCATTATACGCCAGTTATCGATTGGTTAAGCTATATTTTTTACCCGATTATTTATCTGTTTCCAATAGCAGATAAAGCACTATTGGCAAAGGCCTCAGCAATTTCTATTATCGAGATGTTTTTACCGTCACTACTCGCAGCTAAAGCAGCGATACAAGTAAAGTTTGTTGTAGCGATTACAAGTGTATCGGCAATTATTTTCTTTTCAGCTTTAGTTCCGTGTATTTTAGCGACTGAAATTAAAATTCCTATTTGGAAACTCGTGGTGATTTGGTTTATTCGAGTGGCGTTAACGTTATTAATTACAATTCCAATAAGTTTATTCATTTTTTAAACAAAGGAGAGATGCAAGATGTCAAGAAAGATTAAAGCGAAAAAAGGTTTAGATATTGAGTGTAAAGGTTGGGAGCAAGAAGCTGTATTGCGTATGTTATATAACAATTTGGATCCTGAAGTTGCAGAACATCCAGATCAACTTGTTGTATATGGTGGTATTGGTAAAGCAGCAAGAAATTGGGAGTCGTTTGATGCGATTGTTGATACACTACGCCGTTTAGAAAAAGATGAAACAATGCTGGTACAGTCTGGTAAACCGGTTGCTGTGTTCAAAACTCATGAAGAGGCACCACGTGTGCTTTTATCGAACTCGGTGTTAGTACCCAAATGGGCGAACTGGGAACATTTTCATGAACTCGATAAAAAAGGGTTGATGATGTATGGTCAGATGACTGCAGGAAGCTGGATTTATATCGGTTCTCAAGGTATTGTACAAGGGACATATGAAACATTTGCAGAGTTAGCCAATCAACACTTTAATGGTTCATTAAAGGGGACGATTACATTAACAGCAGGACTTGGAGGTATGGGTGGTGCCCAACCACTTGCTGTAACAATGAATGAAGGTGTAGTTATTGGTGTAGATGTCGATCCATCACGTATCGAAAAACGTATTGAGACACGTTATTGTGATATTATCACATATTCGTTAGACGAAGCATTGGAAAAAGCAGAACAAGCTAAAAATAATGGTGAGGCACTTGCGATCGGTTTAGTAGGTAATGCTTCAGAGGTTCATCATGAAATCTTAAAACGTGGCTTTAAAATTGATATTATTACGGACCAAACCTCAGCACACGATCCATTAAATGGTTATGTCCCTGAAGGTTACACATTGGAAGAAGCAACACAGTTACGTGAATCAGATTCTGAACGCTATATAACACTTGCTAAACAATCTATGAAAAAACATGTTGAAGCCATGTTATCATTCCAACAACAAGGTGCGATCGCCTTTGACTATGGTAACAATATTCGTCAAGTAGCGTTTGATGAAGGATTAGAAAATGCCTTTGATTTCCCGGGATTTGTACCTGCATATATTCGCCCATTATTCTGTGAAGGAAAAGGACCATTCCGATTTGCAGCATTGTCAGGAGATCCTAAAGATATTGAACGCGCTGATGCATTAATGCGTGAACTTTTCCCAGAAGATGAAAAGTTAATGCGCTGGTTAGATATGGCGAGTGAAAAGATCGCATTTCAAGGTTTGCCTTCTCGTATTGCTTGGTTAGGTTATGGAGACCGTGCAAAGATGGGGGTTGCATTGAACGATCTTGTACGCAAGGGTGAGATTTCTGCACCAATAGTTATCGGACGTGATCACTTAGATTCTGGTTCTGTCGCTTCGCCAAATCGAGAAACAGAGGCGATGAGAGATGGATCAGACGCAGTAGGTGATTGGGCCATTTTAAATGCGCTTGTTAATACAGCAGCAGGAGGTTCGTGGATTTCCGTACATCATGGTGGTGGTGTAGGTATGGGTTATTCACTCCATGCAGGTATGGTTGTCGTTGCTGATGGATCAGAACGTGCTGAACGACGCTTGAAACGTGTATTAACGACAGATCCGGGTATGGGTGTAGTGAGACACGCAGATGCTGGTTATGATATTGCTATTGATACAGCAAAACAAAAAGGTGTAGATATACCAATGATTACAGGCAAAGGTGAGGATAAATAATGAATGATTTAATCATCCAAAATATTAAGCAATTAATACTTCCAAAGTCAACAAAACGTCCATTAAAAGGTGCAGAACTTGATGAACTCAATATCATCAAAAATGGAACAGTTGTTGTGAAAGACGGTAAAATTGTCTATGCTGGCGAGTATACAGAACATTATGAAGCTCTCGAAAAGATAGATGCAACAGGTAAAGTGGTGTCACCAGCACTTGTTGATGCACATACACATCTTGTACATGGAGGTTCGCGTGAACATGAGATGACATTGAAACGACAAGGGCTATCTTATTTAGAGATTTTAGAACGTGGTGGTGGGATTTTATCAACAGTTACAGCAACACGAGAAGCAACAGAAGAAGCATTGTTTAAAAAGGCAGAACGTGATTTATTGATCATGATGCACCACGGCGTACTTGCAGTAGAAAGTAAGAGTGGCTACGGTTTAGATAAAGAGAATGAATTCAAGCAGTTGCGTGTATCACGTCGACTGCAAGATAAATATGGCATTGAGATGCGTCATACATTTCTTGGACCACATGCCGTACCTAAAGAAGCGGTATCTAACGAAATGTTTTTACAAGAGATGATTGATTTATTACCAGAAGTCAAAGGGCTTGCAGATTTTGCAGATATTTTTTGTGAGACGGGTGTATTTTCAATAGAAGAATCTCGCCGTTACATGCAAGCGGCGAAAGCACAAGGATTTCGTGTAAAAATCCACGCTGATGAAATTGACCCTTTAGGGGGCTTAGGTTTAGCTATTGATGAAGAGGCAATCTCTGCTGATCACTTAGTGGCTGCAAGCGATAAAGATAAAACAAAATTAAAGCATTCTGATACAGTAGCCGTGCTGTTACCGGGTACAACATTTTATCTTGGTAAAGATGATTACGCAGATGCACGGGGGATGCTAGAGCATGATGGTGCGATTGCAATTGCAACAGACTTTAATCCAGGTAGTTGTGTCACAAACAACTTACAAATGGTTATGGCAATTGCAGCATTAAAATTAAAGCTTTCTCCAAATGAAGTATGGAATGCAGTGACTGTTAATGCAGCTAAAGCTATTGATGTTGATGCGGGTACAATCAATGAAGGGGATAAAGCCAATATTGTTATTTGGAATGCACCTAATCATGAATATATTCCATATCATTATGGTATCAATCATGTCGATACAGTATTGCAAGAAGGGCGTATTATTGTAAAACATGATTTAACATTACAATAATCATCGAATAAATAGTGGTTGTCTGAACGTAAAGGACAGCCACTATTTATTTATGAGAAACCATAGTATATTCCAAGAAAGATCATCATAAGTGGTATAATAGCGCTTTTTGTATATCGGATATTATTACACGAAGTTGTCATGTTTGATACAATGAAAAGTAATAAGTTCGGGGGGATGGAACGTGGCAAATGGGTGGTTACATTATCGACAATCATGGCTTGGTGCATACTATCAAAATTTTATAATCGGTTTGCTTTTGGCGTTATCATTATTACCGGGAGCAATTGCTTTTAGTTTTATTGCAGGTGTTAGCCCAACAACAAGCATGATTAGTACGTCTATGATGATGATATATATCAGCTTTTTTGGTGCAAGGACGCTGATGGTATCGGCTCCAAGCAGTGGCGTGTCGCTTGTTGTTGTATTTATCACGGCAGCATATAGTATGGAAGTATTAGCCGCAACCATTATTGTTATGGGCATCTTTCAAATTCTTTTAGGTTATTGTAATGTTGCAAAGGCTATTACATGGATTCCACTGCCTGTTGTTATTGGGTTTATGAATGCTTTGAGTTATCTTTTATTTGTATCGCAACTCAAACATATTTTGGGACATAATATATGGACTTATGGTTATGCAGTGTTGAGTTTTTTAATAATATGGCTTATACCTAGAGTAACGAAACGTATACCTGCACCACTTGTTTCTATTGTTATTCTATCAATGATTGCATTTTTAACACATGCAAAGCTGCAATATGTACATGATTTGGCACAAATTCATGTCAAAATACCAGTATGGAGGTTACCCGATTTATCAGGAGATACGATATCATTTTTTCAAATTGCATTTTGGGGTGCGATGTTAGCTATTGTTGCGACGATTCAAACCAGTTTAACTGCTCAAATGATGGATCAAGTGACAGGAACAAAGAGTGATAAAAATAAAGAGTCACGAGGACAAGGGGTATCTAATTTGTTGATCGGTATGTTTGGAGGCTTAGCAGGTAGTGCACTTGTCGGTCAATCCAAACTCAATTATAAGCTCGGCGCAACAACACGCTTATCTACACTCATAACAGGTGTCATGATGGGGCTGTTTGTCTTTGTATTAGAACCGATTGTCGGTCAAATTCCAATGGTCGTATTGGCAACGATACTCATTGTTGTCGCATTGAATGCGTTTGATCGTAATACAAAACAATTGATTGTACAACGACGCTATTTTGACTTTACATTAATGGCGTTAACATTTTGTCTTATTGTTATCTCAAAAAATTTAGCATTAGGCGTTTTAGTGGGTACAGCATGTTATTATTTGTTTAAAGGAGTTGGAAGGTCATGACAGCATTATTAGAGCAGTTAAAGCAATGGCGACGAGACTTTCATCGTCTACCAGAACTTTCAAATAAAGAAGTACAAACAACGGCACGTATACGAGACATTTTAGAACAGCATGATATTCGCATTTTAAATATACCGTTTCAAACAGGATTGATTGCGGAGGTAGGACAAGGTCATCATTGTATAGGTGTGCGTACAGATATAGATGCACTACCGATTGAAGAACAAACAGAAGTTCCTTACATTTCACAGCGGCATGGTATCATGCACGCATGTGGTCATGATGTTCATATGGCAGCGATATTAGGAACAGCTATACAACTTAAACAACGTGAAGTACAATTATCTGGACGTGTGAGGTTCATATTTCAAGCAGCCGAAGAAGTGAGTGAAGGCGCAGACGCCGTTGTCCGAACAGGAGCATTGGATGGTGTCAAAGCCATTATCGGTTTTCACAATGATCCAACATTAAAAATCGGAGAATGGCGCGCTAAAGTTGGAGCAATGACAGCCAATGTTGATCGTTTTAAGATCAATATTACCGGTGTGGGTGCGCATGCTGCTATGCCACAAGATGGGGTTGACCCACATATTGCAATAGGTCAGCTGATAAATAGTTTACAAACGATTACGAGTCGGAGTATTGCACCATACGATGAAGCCGTTGTTACTATAGGTCAAATTCATTGTGGTGAAACTTGGAATGTTATACCCAATAGTGGATTTATTGAGGGGACAGTACGCACGTTGTCATCAGAAGTACGTGAGACGATTGCACAACGTATGCAACAGCTATGTGATGGACTAGCTATTCAATTTGGTGCAAAAATCACATTGGATTATCAACGTTTAACAGATGGTGTAGACAATGATTCGACATTGCACACCATAGCACAAAAGGCTGCCGATCAAGTGGGTTATAATGTGACATTACAACCTAGAGCGCAAATGATTGGTGAAGACTTTGCGAGCTACCAGCAAATTGCTCCCGTTCATTTTGCAATGATCGGTTCGGATAGTCATTATCCTTTACATCATCCTCAATATGAACCGAATGAAGCAATACTCGACAAAGTTCCAGACTATTTTGTAGAATTTGTAGAGCAGTTATTGGTACATTATAATTTAGAAAATTAAGGAGTATATCGCGTAATGCAAACAGCACAAAGAGAGAACGCTTGGGGGCTTATCCCACTTATTATATTTATAGGTCTGTTTTTAGGTGCAGGGCTAATTACAAAGGATTTCACATTTTTACCGTTAAATGTTGCAGCAATGATCGGTGTTATTGTGGCACTAGTGATGAATCCCAAAGAGAGGTTTAGTCATAAGGTAGAAGTATTTGCGAGAAAGGCTGGACACCCTAATATTATTTTAATGATGCTTATTTTTCTTTTAGCTGGTGCTTTTTCACAAACAGCAGAAGCAATGGGAGGTGTTTCGTCCATTGTAAATTTAGGTTTATCATTGATTCCCCAACACTATCTGATTGTCGGTATTTTTATAATTTGTATGTTTATTTCAGTATCAATGGGCACATCAGTTGGGACGGTAGCAGCAATTGCACCCGTTGGATTTGGTATTAGTGAAGCCACAGAAATTCCAGCTGCACTTGCAATGGCAACAGTTGTTGGTGGCGCAATGTTTGGGGATAATTTATCGATGATTTCAGATACAACAATTGCAGCAGTACGAACACAAAAAACAAAAATGGCAGATAAGTTTAAAGTGAATTTTAGAATCGTTGTTCCTGGTGCTTTAATGACGCTTGTTATTTTATGGTGGTTAACACATGGAACACAAATGAATGAAACAGCAACATATGATTATAATATCATTAAAGTTATCCCGTATTTATTTGTTTTAATCTTAGCTATATTAGGTATTAATGTTATTATCGTATTGATTAGTGGTATTTTATTATCTGGCGTTATCGGTTTGATCGATGGTTCTTTTGGTATGGCAGGATTTTTAACGGCTGCATCAAAAGGTATAGTTGCGATGGAAGATATTGCGATTATTGCACTATTGATTGGTGGAATGATTGGCTTAGTAGAATATTACGGTGGCGTGAGATGGTTGCTCAATTATGTTAAACAGCGTATTCACTCTCGACGAGGTGCAGAGTTTGGTATTGCAGGTCTTGTAAGTTTGGCAGATATTTCAACAGCCAACAATACAATTTCGATTATTATGGCAGGTCCATTGGCAAAGGATATTGCAGATGAATATAATATTGATGCACGTAAATCAGCAAGTATATTAGATATTTTTGGCAGTGCTTTTCAAGGCGTTCTGCCATATAGTCCACAGCTTATTGCTGCGGCAGGCGTAGCAGACATATCTCCAATGATGTTATTGCCATATTCAATTTATCCGTTAATGCTAGCACTTTGTGGCATAGTTGCTATTTTATTTAATTTACCTCGCCTGCATACAAAGTAGACTAGAATATAAAGCTGAGTGTGGAAAATGAAGTATATGAGAGAAATGCGTTATCATTGAAAGAAGATGATAATAGGTATACGAATCAGAATGGAAGTGAAATCATGCAAAATGAATGGGTTGAAATAGAGATTACACGATTGATGAAAGCAACACCAGCAGATGTCTATGCAGCTTGGATCGACCCGGAACAACTACGTGAATGGTTCATGACATCACCGCGTACGAATGTATCTGTTCATAGTGATGGTGTAGAGGGTGGGGCATATAAAGTGATTGATGCTGCACAAGGTAAAAAACGAGAAGTTGTAGGGGTATATGAAACACTTATCCCGGATAGACATATTCGTAAAACAATTCAAATGCCGTCAATTAGTGAAGAGGCAGATTATATTGATGTTGATTTAAGTGAGCGCAATGTTAGATTAACAGAGATGACTTTTAAATATAAAAGTTTTATTCCTAAAGAACGCGGTACCTCTAACATGGCATACAAACAAAAGAAAAAAGCATATCATGATCATACTGTACATGGTTTTGAAATGATGTTTGATACGTTACAAGCACACTTAGAAAAGGATGCAAACATATAAGAAAAGACGGGAGAGGAACAGAAAGCGCATTGATGCAAAAAGCGTTTGTTCCACTCTCGTCTTTTGACGTTTAAGAAATGCGAGATTGATGATATGCCCGTTTGGGTAAACTTGCGTAGTAAATATCAACATGGCGTGTGGCTAATGTTTGAATTAAGGACATCATAACAAGAGGTGTCGTTGTAACTTTTAACAAGTTGCGTGAGAAGTTATAGGCGATACCTTCTGATTGGAAGCCTGTCAATACATCGATGACTTTATCTTTAATGAATGGGTCAGTTAAGCCATCAATAAAGATTTCATAATGTTTTTCACTATCAGATATGTGCTGTAATGGTTCGATTACGTGTTCGTGTTGAGATAAAACAAGTTGATAAATTGAGTAGTTGTGGAAACTAATAAAACTTACTAAATAAGGTAAAGCTTGTTTAGGCAGTTGCACACGAAGTAGATAGTGCTGATTGGTCTTAGAAATACGGAATTGGAAAGGAGTTTGAAAAGTAGTATGGCTTAGCAGTTTTTCAAGTTGTCGACGGGTAGAACGTCGGTCTAATTGATGGATGTTGAGTGTATAAGACTCTAATTTGTCAATAATCATCATCATTCTCCATTTATTACAAATTTAATAATTTTATTGTAGCATGCTAAGCATAAAAAAACAGTAAGACTTCAGTTGTAAAATGAATGACTTATAGCGTGTAATGATAAAAAAGGGAGACGCATCATCTTTATTAAGGTCATAGAGGACTGAGTGGTATTTCTATTTGTCGGTTAAAATCTTTCATATAAATTCTGGTCATTTGCACTAAAAATCAAATCATGCATCCAATAGATAAAAAAAGGATTGTCGAAAATCAATAGATGTGTTAATATTCTGACTATTATAATAATTAAGGAGTGACGCCTATGTTACAGCGTATTGGTCAGTTTGCATCGAAATCATTTTTAATATGGATGTTATTGGCAAGTATTGTTGCTTTTACAGTACCAAGTTTATTTTCAGGATTAGGGGCGATCATTCCATACTTACTCGGTGTTGTAATGTTAGGGATGGGTTTGACCATTAAAGTCAGTGATTTCAAATTGATTTTTAAATATCCAAAACCTGTTATTATCGGTGTGGTGTTGCAGTATACGATTATGCCGACATTAGCTTATATCATTGTTAAAGTTTTTAGTTTATCAGCTGACATTGCAATAGGTGTATTACTTGTAGGATGCTGTCCTGGGGGGACGACGAGTAACGTAATGAGTTATTTAGCTAAGGCGAATGTGGCATTGTCAGTAACGATAACATCTGTGTCAACAATTTTGTCACCTGTATTAACGCCCGGTTTTATGTATCTCTTTGCCCGTGAGTGGATGGATGTTTCGTTTGTAAGCATGTTTATTTCAGTTGCTAAAGTTGTATTAATTCCAATTTTACTTGGATTTGTTATTCAAAAAGTATTTAAAAAGTTAGCTGATTTTGGAGAAGATGTTTTACCTGTTGTATCCGTAGTAGCCATTTCATTGATTTTAGGTGCAGTTGTTGCAGGCAGTAAAGAATTAATTGTTCAAACAGGATTGTTGATTTTTACAGTAGTGATATTACATAACGTTTTAGGATATGCGATAGGTTACTTTTTAGCCAATGTTTTAAAGCTGAATTATCCAGATAAAAAAGCGGTGTCTATTGAAGTAGGTATGCAGAACTCAGCTTTAGCATCGTCGCTTGCCACTGTACATTTTAATCCATTAGCAGCAGTTCCGGGTGCAGTGTTTAGCTTTGTACACTGTATTAGTGGCCCGTTGCTTGCACGTTACTGGGCAGCACGTGCAGAACAGAAACAAGTTAAAACAATCGCATAATCATTTCTAAGAGTGTATATCAAAGGCGAAAGCATGACTGTTTTTGGCTTTTAGATATACACTTTTTAAATAGTTTACAAAAAGATTAGGATGTGCGAATATAAGGTTTAATAAATAGAAAACATTTGAAGCCGTGTGAAGTTATAAGATAGAAGGTGAAGAGATATATGGCTAAAGTGTTACAGCGTTATTTTATTACATTAATGCTCTTTATCACAATGTTAATATTGTCAGTAGGCTTTTTATCGCACTATCAAAATGGTATGCAGTTATTTCTTGTATTAACGTTAAGTATGACATGTTTTAGTTTTGTATTGGAAACATGGCTTGCTTACTCGAAGTTACCTTTGAACAAAGTGAGGTTTATTCAGACGATTGCTTTTCCAATTGCAATTGTTATTATGGGCGTAATTTGTTTATTTATCGTACCGATGGCATTTTAAGCTATTGAAAAATAAAATACTTTAATGTGACTTTTTATGTAGGAGGTGAATATATGACGTATATTATGGGACATCATCATGTATCGATGTATACGAAGGATAAAATAGCAAATAAGCATTTTTATCAGGAAGTGTTGGGTCTAAAACTTGTTAAAGAAACGGTCAATCAAGATAATCATGATATGGTGCATCTTTTTTATGGAGATGCACAAGGTACAGTTGGAACATTGCTCACTTTTTTTGAATTACCTCATGCAGGACAAATGCGTAAAGGGACAGATATGATTGCACGTGTTGGTTTGTTGGTAGATGATGAAGGTACTTTAGATGACTTTGCAGAACGTTTACGCCAATATGATATACCTACAACGTATGGAACATATCGAGGGCAACCTACACTTCAATTTGATGATCCCGACCATTTATCTTTAATGATGGTTGCAAATAATCAAGCATCATTACCTTTAGAAATGTGTCAATCTACGAATATAGCATCTGAACATCGGATTTTAGGGTTAGGCCCTATTGAAATTCATGTTCGAGATAAGACAACAACAATTGAATATTTAACATGTGTACTAGGGTATAATATAGAAAAAAAGGGAAATCCAACAATTTTGACACTAGATGCAGTAGGTTATTATACAGATATTGTTGTTGTTGAAAAAAGTGGAGATGTTGTAAGACCGGGTAGAGGTTTTGTTCATCATCATGCGTTAGCAGTTAAAAATCATACGGATTTACAACAGATAATGACCATACATGATACGTTACCTGGAAATCATTCGGGTATTATTGATCGCAAATGGTTTGAGTCATTGTATTATCGCCAAAATGGGATTATGTATGAATTTGCAACATCAGAACCTTATGCAGTATTTAAAGCGTAAATATTAAGGAGTATAGTTTATATGACATATCGAGCTGTTATCTTTGACTTTGATGGGACAATTATTGATACGGAACAACATTTATATGAAACGATTAATCACTTCTTGGCGTTAGAGGATAAACCTTTAGTCACGTTTGATTTTTATCGTGCTAATATTGGTGGTCGTGCATTAGATTTACATGACCATCTTATTGAATTACTAGGTGAACCCAAGGTACAACAAATCTATGCGTACCATCATCAGACTGCACAAAATTTACCTTATCGCCCGGGAGTGGCAACACTTATGGAAGCATTAAAGACGAGACATATACCCATGGCGATTGCGACAAGTAGTGCGCGTCAGGACATTGAACCGTTAGTTGAGGCTTTGGGGCTCAATGAATATGTCGATGTCATTATTGGTAGAGAGGATGTAGAAGCTGTTAAACCAGAGCCAGATTTATACTTAACAGCGGTGCAAGCTTTAAACCATAATCCAGCTTATTGTTTGGCCATTGAAGATTCGGTTAATGGTGCTACTGCTGCGATACGTGCAGGATTAGATGTTATTGTAAATACAAATCCAATGACGAACAAGAGTGATTTTAGTCATTTGTCATTAACGGCGAAAGATATTGATTTAACAACACTTATCAATCAATATTTTAATGGAAAAAATATATAAACCGAAATCGATTGTTATGTTTGTACTTACAGTTACAAAAAGCCTTATGCTTGTTGATAAGATTTCAACATAGCATAAGGCTTTTGACTTTAAGTGAGTAATATGAGTGCTGTAACAAGGAATACTACGAGTATTGCATCAATACCCACCATAAGTTTTACACGTGTATTCGGTGTACCGTCTTTATTTGTTTTATAGAGTAAATAGGCATTAGGTATAAAGCTGATGAGTAAAATAACGATGAGTATAATTGCCAGTGTTTGTGTTGTCATATTATTTTCTCCTTTTAATCTCGTAATCGACCATAAAGGTAACCGACCAGTAACGCAATAACAATACCTATGAGAACACAGACAATAGGTTGTTCTAACTTCATCCCTATTAACGCACCTAAAGCTACACCGATTGTGAGTGGCACACCATATTGAATACGGTGTTTTTCAGATGATAATAATGTGAATGTAATAAAATAAAGCATACCAAAAACGAGTGCAACGAGTAAAGATTTTAATAGAATAGTTGTTAATGGTGCTGTGTGTGAGAGCCAATTTAAAATAAAAAAGAGAATACCGAGTAGCAATGAGATAATAAGTCCTTTATTACGCTGAGTACGTTCCATAATGGCCTCCATTTTCAAAAGAATTACAGCCATTATATCATAATTACAAAGTACTTTATGATTTCATTTCTGCTTTATGATTATATTGTTTTGCTCTTTTTGAATTTTTAATGATTTTAAATTGCCCATGATCATTTAAGTACGCATAGAATAAGCCGATAATTAAGCCACCACCAATATAATTACCGATAAAAGCAGCAACTATATTTTTAACGACACCTCCGAAGTGAAGTGCAGATACATTATAGTAGAGATGACCAACAAATAGCGTGGCATTATAAACAACATGTTCAAAACCCATAAATGCAAAAATCGTTACACCAAACATCATGACAAACATTTTAGCGAGTACATCATCAATTTGCATGGCAATAACAAGTGCAATATTAATAAAGAAATTAGCAAAAATAGCGCGCACTAAAATATTGCCGAAAGTATAAGTTACTGTTTTAGTATGCACCATCTGTTCAAGCATACCAATCATATCAGGTGACATGACGTCACTAAATCTTAGAATGCCAAAAAAGAAAAAAGCACCTGCAATATTACCAAAGAAGCATAAAAGAAAAATATTAAGGACACGTATAGGAGGAATCAAATGGTAATAGAGACCAACAGTAAAATACATAAAGTTACTGGTCAGCAACTCGGAGTTGGTAAAAAGTATTAACACGAGGGCAAAGCTGAATGTTACAGATCCTACCATATTGACAACACCGAGTGGAACATCTGGTGCGAAAGTCGTTTTAACCATAAGTACAAAAACGGAAATAATGCTAATAATAAAGCCAGCCATCATCGCACGCATTAAATAGCGCTTGAAATAGAAACTCTGTAAGACATCTTTTTTTTGGATTGTTTCAATAATATTAGATACCCATTTACGACCGTAAAAAATAGTATCCCATTTAATATTTGTATTATTCATGTCAAATAACCCTTTCAATTCTTATAAAAACAAGTATAACTTGTAAATTTGATAATGTGAATGTATTCACAAAAAGTTTTATGTCGAAACAATGACATTTTGATATTATGTGCGGATGAATGAATTTTTTATGTAGAAATTCATAAATTCTGAATAGTAAATGTATTGGATGAAATAGCACACCAAATTAAACAAATAATAAAAAAGATATAGCATAGGTTGAGAAAGCATGATAGTAGGGATTAATGATTTAATTTAAGCAAAATAAAAAGACATAAAACGATAAAATACACCATTCTAAGATAATAAGAGGGGAAGTATAAAATAAATGTAGGGATATTCCTATTAATTTTTTCTTTTATGATGAGAAAAATATAGTATAATAATTTCAGAAAAGGTTTACATACTTTTTAAATTAGGGGTTGTCAAGGAGATGGTAGATTGTCATGGAAGATAATCAATTACACAGAGGGTTAAGCTCTCGTCAAATTCAAATGATTGCACTTGGGGGAACAATTGGTGTAGGTCTATTTATGGGGGCATCAAGTACAATTGCATGGACCGGACCATCTGTTATTTTCGCATATTTATTGGCAGGTCTTTTCTTATTTCTCGTTATGCGTGCAATGGGAGAAATGGTGTACCTGTATCCAACAACTGGTTCGTTTGCCAATTATGCAACAGATTACTTACATCCAGTAGCAGGATATGTAACAGCATGGGCAAATATTTTCCAATGGATTGTTGTCGGAATGTCGGAAGTGATTGCAGTTGGAGAATATATGAAGTTTTGGTGGCCAGAGCTACCGACATGGATTCCCGGTATTATTGTTATTGTGATTTTAACAGTAGCGAATGCAGTATCTGTTAAAGCGTTTGGTGAATTCGAATTTTGGTTTGCGATGATTAAGATTGTTACGATTATTTTAATGATTGTCGCTGGTTTCGGGTTAATCTTCTTCGGATTAGGGAACGGAGGAGAACCGATCGGCTTGAGTAACTTGACAGAACATGGTGGTTTCTTACCAAACGGTTGGTTAGGCTTTTTCTTTGCTTTATCTATTGTTATCGGTTCGTATCAAGGTGTAGAGCTTATCGGTATTACAGCAGGTGAAACAAAAGATCCTCAAAAAAATATTAAAAAGGCAGTTAATGGTGTCATTTGGCGTATTTTAATTTTCTATATCGGTGCAATTTTTGTTATCGTTACGGTATATCCGTGGAACGAATTGAGCGACTTAGGTTCGCCATTCGTTGCGACGTTTGCTAAAGTAGGTATTACGATTGCAGCTGGTTTAATTAACTTTGTCGTTATTACAGCGGCCATGTCAGGTTGTAACTCAGGTATTTTTAGTTCGAGTCGTATGATTTTTACACTTGCACAACACGGTCAATTACCGAAAGTATTTACAAAAGTGATGCGTAATGGTGTTCCATTTTATACAGTTTTAGCAGTGTCTATTGGTATTTTTATTGGTGTCATTTTAAATGTGATTTTGCCAATGCTCATTCAAGGTTCTGAAAGTATTTTTGTGTACGTATATAGTGCGTCAATTTTACCGGGGATGATTCCATGGTTTATGATTTTATTTAGTCATATTCAGTTCCGTAGAAAATTTCCTGAAAAAGTTGAAAATCATCCGTTTAAAATGCCTTTTGCACCATTCACGAATTATTTAACAATTGGCTTTTTAGTACTTGTATTAGTCGGTATGTTAATCAATGGGGAAACACGTGTATCTGTTATTATAGGTTTCCTATTCTTAGGATTTATGGCATTATTCTTCTTTATGCGTGGATATCATAAACGTGATAAAAAAGATTTGATGCTCTAATATAAATAAAGTTTAAAGCACCTTGTCATCTATCACGACAAGGTGTTTTTGTAGATTTAAAAACTATAAGTGTGCAGATAATGCATAGTGCGTAGAATGACTGTTTTATAGCCCATAATAACATGTTGTTGATTGCCAAATTCAACGTGTCTTAACGGGTGTTGATGCAAGTTTTGAAGGCAGTTATAATAAGCATCATAATTTTTGAAAGGGAGTATATCAAGGTTGTCCGGAGAAGGTAAAGTATCAAAATATATTGATACTTGCGATTTGAGTGATGCAAGTTGTAGGAATCCCTTATCTTTGGCAGATTTACGGACAAGGTCGTATCGATCGACGTGTACTAGCAAGTCTTGTAAGTTTTGAATGGCTTGTGTAACAGTAAGAAAAATAGTTTGATTCATAGAGATTATCCTTTCGTTATTTGAGATAATAGTAGTGTTGAGGTATATGACTTTTGTAGCATCGTTATCAAGCATGGTGATGAGAGGACAGATTTAGACGTATACTGATAAAAGTTTTTACTGAATTGTCGACAATAAGCGTCTTTTCTTCAACACTTAAGTTTGCTATTTATACTATGTTTGGCTGTTATAAGACATTCAGTAAAATTCAAGTAAGGAGGAAAGAATTTGTCAAATTATAGATGGAAAGATATTGCTTGGCGTGATTTATCACTTATCCCTATTTTATTAGCAAGTCAATTTATCTTAGCAATGGTTGTGTTGGTAATTCAAGACGTTTATACACCACAATGGCTGGCGGAGTTAGATCTTTTAGAAGCGACAGAAGTGTTAGCGGGTGTTGGAAGTTATTGTATAGTTATTTTTAGCTTTTGGTTACTACATACAAAGACCATGCCTATACGTTTTCAGTTAGGTATAAAAGGTGTCAGACGCTACTGGCTATGGATTATTGGTACATATATTGTTACGATGGGGTTAATGCAAATATACGGAGAGTTCATGACATTTTTACCAGAGCAATATCAATATGATACAACACAAAATGAAGCCTATATCGAGCAATCATTAGGATGGAATGCATTGTTACCATTTAACTTTTTATGGATTGTTATTTTGGCACCAGTTGTTGAAGAAATTGTTTTTCGTCATTTTTTAATTGGAGAGCTTGGTAAAAAGTTTAACTTTCGTATTATGGCAATTGTATCAGCGATATTATTTGCAGGTATACATGTTACAGATGCAGCTTCTCCTTTTGAATTTGTCGATTATTTTATCTTGGCAGTTCCAATGGTATGGTTATATTTGAAGAGTGGGCGCAATTTAGGTGTAACAATTGGACTTCATATATTGAATAACTTTATATCTTTTATGTTGGATATCATCTAACTGTTTATAAAAAGAGTAGGATAAAATCATAATAGACAAAATGGTTTTGTATTCCTGCTCTTTTTTGAAATAATTAAACCTAAAGAACCGGATGATGCTCAGAGCACCATCCGGATAGAAAGGAAAGTAAGTAATAAATATTGAAGATGTTCAATCTAGTAATAGAACAAGTACAACATATCATGTTTCAAACTTTACTATTGACGAAATAGCTACCCCTCATTTGAAATATGTTTGTGTACCATCCCCCTAGTAGCTAAATAAAATATACCATATATAAAAAACGAATGTAAGCGTTTTCTCTAAAAACTATTAGTAAATAATACACTTTTGAAGTCTTTTTATAATTAATGTTTCGAAAATATATCTGCATATGGAGTGAGCTTTTAATGATTAAAAGAATTTGTTGTTCCATTGTTAATGAGTTTGCTGCATGACTTGTATAAAGTGTTGAAGATCAAAATGGAATATTGTCGCTATATAGGGACTCGGTTATAATGATGAGGAGATTGTGAAGAGGTGAGAAAGATGATGACAGATGAAATGCTATATCAAATAGATGAAGCCGTAATAAAGTGGTTGGATGATGAAAAACAAAAGATTCCGGCTTTATTAAAAGATATGAAAACAACGACTAAGACTGATCGATTTGATCTCGTAACAAATATTGATAAGGCAATTGAACAAAGTTTTGAGCAATTTTTGATGAATACTTTTCCAGATCATCAATTATATGGTGAGGAAGGCCATCATGAAATAGCGCATTTGAGAGAAGGCGCAACTTGGGTATTAGATCCGATAGATGGAACGGTTAATCTTGTGAAACAGCAAGATGATTTTTGTATTATTTTAGCATTATTTTACAATGGAAAACCGATGTTATCTTATATTTATGATTATTCGCGTCAACATTTGTTTAAGGCACGTAAAGGTTACGGTGCATATCTTAATGAGCAATCATTAGCACCACCACAAGCGTATCCACTCCATGAAAGTATTATTTCTTTCAATAATAAAGTTATGAACGATGAAACCATTCATGACCTGCTTAATCATTCATTTGCTTATCGTTTGATCGGTGCTTGTGGTTTAGATTCTGCCAAAGTATTTACAGGTCAGTTTGGTGCACATATTCATACAAATGCAAAACCTTGGGATATTGGTGCGCAGTTTTTATTTGCTGAGGAACTTGGATTGAAGATGACAAACTTTTATCGAGAACCGATTGACTTTATACAAGGCGGTCCATTTATTATTAGCAATCCGGGGTGTTATGAAGAGGTACTGGCATTACTCTTACAAAAAGGGGGATATCAAATATAAGGTGTGCGACTACGGACTGATTGTTAAATGAAGGGTATCGGTTATAATCAAATGGATGAAATACATATAAAAATATGAGAGAAGCGGAGTGAGAAAGTTGAATTATACAAGGTCTAAAAAGAGAAAAAACCCAGTGATTAAAACAATGATATGGATTATTTTAATTTTATTTATTCTCGCCATACTCGCTTTAGGTTACTTAGGGTTTAAACTTTTCACTGTCGGTGGCGCAATACACAATCCATTAGACCGCAATCATTCTGAATTGCGTTCTAGTGAGGTGAACTTAAATAAAGGGGAACCATTTACTATTGCCTTGTTTGGTATTGACTCTGATGCTCAACGCACAAGTGCTGGTGGTGGAGAGCGAAGTGATACGATAATGTTGCTTTCTGTTAATCCTGATAAAAAAACAACAGAGCTTGTCAGTATCCCGCGTGATACACAAGCAGAAATTGTAGGTCAAGGGACAACTGAAAAAATAAATCATGCGTATGCTTATGGTGGAGCAGATATGGCAGTGAAGACACTTGAAAAATTAATGGACGTTCCTGTGGATCATTATGCAACTGTGAATATGGATGGTCTACAAGAAACGATAGATACAGTTGGTGGTATCGATGTTGTCAGTAATGCGACATTTACTGCGCAAGGACATCAGTTCAATGAAGGACAAAAGGAACATTTAGATGGCGAAACAGCAATGGCATTTATCCGTAGCCGTAAAGAGGATGGTGCAGGTGGTGACTTTGGACGTCAAGAACGTCAACAACTTGTCCTTCAAGGATTAGTGAATAAATTAACAGGTATTTCGTCATTGACTAACTTTAATAGTTTAATGAATCAACTCGGTGATAATGTTCAAACAGATTTGACACTTTCAGAGCTTAATACAATTCGCAGCAAATATTCGGATGCAAATGAAAATGTCAATCGTCATCAACTTGAAGGGTCAGATGGTATACAAGATGACGGACTTTATTATTTCATACCTGATAGCAATAGTAAGGCACAAATAACACAACAACTGAGAGATAATTTAGGATTATAAAATATTAGATATTCTGATGTATATCCATAATCGTATAAAGTCGATCAAGTTATTTTATAAATATATTTTGCAACCAGGCGATATAGTGAACCTTTGAATCCTTTAAAGTTTCACTATATCGTCTTTTTTATATAAAACAGGCAGAAATCACTTAATTTTATATAATTGAAAAATTTTGGCAAATAGTTAACTTTTAGCGTTAAAAAGTATAGAATAGAGTTAACTGAAGATGTGGGGGCATCTTGGGCATATAAAAATAGGAGGGGATATTATGCAAGAGCATCTTGTCTTAACATTAGATGGCAAAGAATATCTTGTAGAACATGGAACGAATCTGCTTGCTTTTATTAAAGCGCAACAAACGTTTGTTCCATCCATTTGTTACAATGAATCATTGGGACCAATAGAAACGTGTGACACATGTGCAGTTGAGATAGACGGTAAAATTGAAAGAGCGTGTGGAACAATAATCGATCGTCCAATGGTTGTCAATACACAAGGTGAGAAAGTACAAGCAAGCCAAAAAGAAGCATTGGATCGTATTTTAGAAAAGCATCAACTTTACTGTACAGTGTGTGATTACAATAATGGTAATTGTGAAATACATAATACGATGGATCGTTGGGGATTAGAGCATCAGACATATGAATATAAGCCTAAGCCATATGAAGTGGATTTTGGACCGTTTTATCGCTATGACCCAAACCAATGTATTTTATGTGGGCGTTGCGTAGAAGTGTGTCAAGATGTTCAAGTTAATGAAACATTGACCATTGATTGGGAGCGTGAGCAGCCACGTGTTATTTGGGATAATGATGTATCAATCAATGAATCCTCATGTGTTGGTTGCGGACAATGTTCAACAGTTTGTCCATGTAATGCAATGATGGAAAACAACATGGTCGGTAATGCTGGATACATGACAGATATAGAGCCGGGTTCACTTGCTTCAATGATTGATTTAACGAAAAAAGCAGAGACAGGCTATGGCCCATTGTTTGCAATTTCTGATTCTGAAGCGGCAATGCGCGAAGAGCGTATCAAAAAGACAAAAACAGTATGTACATATTGCGGAGTGGGTTGTAGTTTTGAAGTATGGACAAAAGATCGTGAAATTTTAAAAGTACAACCTTCACATGATTCGCCTGCTAACAAAATCTCAACGTGTGTTAAAGGAAAGTTCGGTTGGGATTATGTGAACTCTGAGGAGCGTCTAACCAAACCATTGATTCGTCGTAACGGTCAATTTGAAGAAGTCGAATGGGAAGAAGCGATTCCATACGTTGCACAGCGTATGCAAGAGATTAAGGATCAGCATGGCCCAAAAGCACTCACTTTTATCTCATCATCAAAAGCGACGAACGAAGAGTCATATCTTATGCAAAAACTAGCGCGTCAAGTTATTGGAACGAATAATATCGATAACTGTTCACGATATTGTCAAGCACCAGCAACAAAAGGACTATTCCGTACAGTTGGTCATGGTGGTGACTCTGGCTCAATCGATGATATTGGCAGAGCAGGAATGGTCATTACAATTGGAACGAATACTGCAGAGGCGCATCCAGTTATTGCTTCTCGTATTAAACGCTCTCATAAATTATTCGGTCAAAAGCTACATGTTTTCGATATTCGTAAACATGAGATGGCACAGCGCGCAGATGAATTTTATCAGCCTAATCCAGGTACAGATTTAGTATGGTTATCTGCTGTGACGAAATACATTATTGATAACAATTTGCATGATCAAGCATTCATTGAGCAGTGGGTTGATCACTTCGATGAATATTATCAATCACTCAAACCTTATACAATGGCATTTGCTGAAGAAACAACGGGCATCTCTCAAAAACGTCTGGTTCAGTTAGCGCATGAAATCGTAAGTGTCGACTCCGTATCTATTTGTTGGGCAATGGGTGTTACACAACAGGAAACAGGCTCTGACACAAGTACGGCAATCTCAAACTTGTTATTAGTGACTGGAAACTATATGAAGCCAGGTGCTGGTTCATACCCATTACGCGGTCATAACAATGTGCAGGGCTGTTCAGACTTTGGCAGTATGCCGGACAAATTACCAGGCTATTTGAATGTGACTGATGATGAGGCGCGTGGCTGGTTTGAAGAAGCTTGGGGCGTTCAATTACCGAAAGAACCGGGCTATGATAATCATCAAATGATGGATCATATTCATGCTGGCGATGTACATAGTATGTTTATTTTAGGTGAGGATACAGGGATTGTAGATTCGAATATCAACTATGTTCAGGCTGCATTGGAGAAGGTAGACTTCCTAGTCGTACAAGATGAATTTTTGACTTTTACAGCAGAATATGCAGATGTTATTTTACCGGCTTCTCCATCGCTTGAAAAAGACGGTACATTTACGAATACAGAGCGTCGATTCCAGCGCTTATATCAAGCACTAGAGCCGTTAGGAGATTCAAAACCAGATTGGCAAATTACGCAAATGATTGCTAAAGAAATGGGATTTGATTGGGGTTATACACATCCATCAGAAATTATGGATGAAGCTTCAGATTTAACACCAATGTTTGCAGGTGTGAAATATCATCGTCTTGAGGGATACAATAGTCTGCAATGGCCAGTAAATGCAGATGGTACAGATTCTCCGTTACTTTTCACAGAAGGATTTAACTTTGACAATGGCAAGGCGAAACTATTTGCATTGGACTTTAATAATTTCTACAAAACACATGAAACATATGATTTACATGTTAATAATGGTCGAGTATTAGAGCATTTCCATGAAGGGAACATGACATATAAAGTACCTGGACTTAAATACAAAATGCCGACTGCCTTTGTAGAGATCTCACCAGAATTAGCATCGGAACGTGATATTCATGAAGGTGCAGCTGTGAAGTTGATTTCAGAAACAGGTGAAGCAACGGGTCATGTCCATATTACAGATCGTGTTAAAGGGAAACAAATTTACTTACCACTTAATGATAATAGCGAAGCAGCTATTAATTATTTAACAAGTAGCGTGACAGATCCTGAAACACATACACCAGCCTACAAATCAACATGTTGTCGTATGGAAGTGTTGAGCAAACGGGGTAAATCACCATTAAATCCAACCAACTTCCGCAATCAGCAGCGTAATCCGCAATATAGTGTACAAGTTGAGAAAAAATGGGGACGTCCAGACTATGTCTTCCCAGGAGATCAGGTGATGAAATAATGGCAGAGAGAATTACAAAAATAAAACGTATTGAAAAATCAGAAGCAGAACGAAAAGTTGAAAGTATTGCAGAAGTGACTGATAAGATTGCCGAAAATAAAGATAGCATTTTGAAAATGATTGATCTCGTTAAAAACTTGGATGATGCTAAAATTTTAGATGCGCTCAATGGTGCTGTGAAACAGAGAGGTACGATTACTGAAAAGATTGTTACAGAATTGAATAAAGAACAGTATGCAGGATTTTTGCATAATATTGGACAAATGGTCTTTGTTTTAGGAGATTTAGACACTGATGAATTACGCATTTTGTTGAATAAAGTGAATAAAGGTGTTCGTGTCGCAAATCAAGCCAGTCCAAATGCACGCACATCGATGAAAGGGCTGCTTGGTGTGCTAAGAGATGATGAAATGAATAAAAGTTTGACATACTTTTTAAATATGTTAAAAGGGATGTCTCGGTTATAAGTAGTTAAAGTAAATAGACTAAAGAACATTAAAAATAACGTAGTTTTATGTTCGTGTTGTATATGACAAGATGGAATCATGAAACCTTTGGGGTAACTGGGGTTTCTTGTTCCATCTTTTTTGATGGCTTAAAATTTAAGATGAAATGGAGAGTAGGGTATAGAGCTTAAATGTTTATAAAAGATAGCTGGATAGATTTGAATTTATAATGATGCGCGTTTTTTCAATGATTGAAGCTTTGACTATAGACTTATATTGGAGTTTCAGGCCTATCTCCACTTAAACTATAAATCATGATAAAATAAATATGAATATAAAGAGGAGGGCATATATGCATCAAGAACATAAAATTTTATTGCTGACGGTCATATCAAACATTATATTAATTGCGGGAATTGTCTTACTTTTATTTGTCAGTCCGTTATGGGGACTTATTTGCTTTTTAGTAACATTAACGATAACATTAATTCTATTTAATATGCTCTTTAAAGAAAAAGCACGATTAAGAAGAATAGCAAACAGTATATATGCTATCGTCATTATCTTTATTGTTTTTATTATAGGTTATAATCTTTTATAACTGACATTTATAAGGAGTTCTAATATGAAGCAATGGATTAAAGATCATCCATCTACATTATTTATAAGCTTAATTTTGATTGTATTTTTTGTGTTGTTACTTATTAATGAAACATCACTATTTGATAAAAGGAAAGTTTATACTTTTGAAGAAGCATATACTAAACAAATTCAAGAAGGGATACTCCATACACAATCACAAGGTACACGTTTTGTTGAAGCCTCGAATAAAGCAATAAAACAAAGTATGGCTATAAAAAATAAAGATTCAGATTTAATGTATATGGATATATCAGAACCAGTAAATATGTCAGAAGAAGAAGTCAATACAATGTTAAAAGGTAAAGGGATTTTAGAAGGGCGTGGAAAAGCATTTTTAGAAGCACAAGAACGCTATGATGTGAATGTGATCTATTTAGTGAGTCACGCACAATTAGAAACAGGTGAAGGAAAATCCGAACTGGCACAAGGTATTAAAAAAGGCAAGCAGCATTACTATAACTTTTTTGGTATAGGTGCATTTGATAGAGATGCTGTAAAAACAGGTACAAGTTATGCAGCAAAAGCAGGCTGGACGACACCACATAAAGCGATTGTAGGTGGAGGGAAGTTTATACGACAACAATATTTTGAGAATGAACAGTTGACCCTTTACCAAATGCGCTGGAATCCACAAGCACCGGGAACAAACCAATATGCAAGTGATATTGATTGGGCAGCTAAAATTGCTGAACGTATGGCAGTATATTATGAAAAATATGGTATTAAGAAAGAACGTGTAATAAAGGAATATTACATTGAATAAGTGAATGATGGAGATAAGTAGATAAATGGGGTGAATATCATGAAAATAGGTATTGTAGGTGCAGGTATTGGTGGATTGACATTGGCGGCATTGCTAAGAGCGCAACAGCATGAAGTGCATATTTTTGAAAAACAATCAGCAATTCAAGAAGTAGGAGCAGGTATCGGAATTGGTGACAATGTTATTGAAAAACTTGGGACACATGATTTGGCAAAAGGAATTAAAAACATAGGACATCTTCTACGTAAGACACAAATGTTAGATGAACAAGGTCATGTATTGATGGATATACCTTTTGAAACGTCAGCCACTCATGTGACAGTATTACGTCAAACACTTGTTGATACGATTGCAAGTTATATTACCGAAGAGATGTTGCACTTGAATCATAAAGTAACGGCAGTAGAAGTGACGGAAACACTTGCTCGTTTACACTTCCAGAGTCATGAGAGTCAAACATTTGATTTAGTCGTAGGAGCAGATGGTATACATTCTATCGTGCGACAAGCAGTATGTCCTAATTCAACAGTACAATATCAAGGATACACATGTTTTAGAGGAATCGTTACGGATATGTCTAATCTTGAGAACACCGCTTACGAGTATTGGGGGACAAAAGGTCGATTTGGCATTGTGCCACTATTAAATGGTGAAGCATATTGGTTTGCAGCAATTAACGCTAAAGAAAGTGACTTGCAGTTCAAAAGCTTCAATAAACCTCATTTACAAGCTTATTTTAATCAGTATCCAGAGCCAGTACGTCAAATATTAGATAAACAAGGAGAAACAGGTATTTTACATCATGATATTTATGATTTAAAACCACTCAAAACATTTGTTTATCATCAGCGCATTGTACTATTAGGAGATGCTGCACATGCAATGACGCCTAATATGGGCCAAGGTGCAGGACAAGCAATGGAAGATGCCATCATACTAGCAAATGTATTAGAGACATATGATACGTTATCTGATGCTTTAGCACGCTACGATAAATTGAGAGTGAAACATACACGTAAAGTCATTAAACGTTCACGCAAAATAGGAAGAATTGCTCAAAAAAGCGGTCGTATCACAATGAAGATTCGGAATAAATGCATTCAAAAATTACCGACATGGATAATTGCACGACAACTCAAATTTTTGTACAAGACAAAAAGTAAATAAGCGAGAGTATGGCACAGAAATCTCTAATGGTTAAAAAGCGTTCTGTGCCATACTCTCGCTATATAGGATTAGTTGACAATAAAGTCTGGTCTTTCACCTTGTGCTTGTTTAATTAAATTTTGAGCAACAATTTCAGCCATCATATCACGTGCTTCAAATGTTGCATTACCGATATGCGGTGTGATGACGACATTGTTCAGTGTTTTTAAGCCTTCTGTAATTTCTGGTTCAAACTCATAAACATCTAACGCAGCACCTTCGATAGTATTGTTTTGTAAGGCTTCAAGTAAAGCTTGTTCGTGAACAATCGGACCACGGGCAGCATTAACCAAGTAAGCGGTAGGTTTCATAAGGTTTAATTGCTCAGTATCAATCATATGACGTAAGCTAGGATTATATGCAGCATTGATTACAATGAAATCTGAATGTTGTAATAGTGTATTTAAATCAACATACTCTGCACCTAGTTCAGCCTCACGTTCTTTCTTTTGGTGAGGCCCTGTATAAAGGATAGACATGTCAAAACCTTTTGCACGGCGTGCTACGGCACTACCAATTTCACCTAAACCAATAATACCAATAGTTTTACCTGATACTTCACGACCTCTAAAGAATAGAGGTGCCCAGCCATTAAAGCCTTCATGGCGCATAAGTTGATCTCCTTCAGGAATACGACGTGCAACAGCTAACAAAATACCCATTGTCAAATCAGCAGTTGCATTCGTTGATGCTTTTGGCGTGTTAGATACATCAATCCCTTTTTGACGTGCATAGTCGACATCAACATTGTTAAATCCTGCACCATAATTAGCAATAAATTCTAAATGCTTTGCGCTGTCTATAACATCTTGATCTACCTCTGTGGATAATAGACTGACAAGACCAAAAGCATCTGCAACACCTTGTTTTAAAGTCTCTTTATCAATAATGCCTTCTCCTTCGTACATCTCTACCTCAAAATGTTGTTCTAATAGCTTGAGCCCTTTGTCTGGAATAGGGCCTGCAACAAATACTTTTTTCATCGTACATTCCCACCTTTCTACTCAAGTATAAGAAAACGTTTACGATAATACAATGAAAATGCGTGTGTGAATACATAGATTGGCAAGTCATATCTCACTAAAAGATTTTTGACATCAAGGCATATTAATTATTTAAAAAAACGAATAGATAGAGGAGGCAGATAATCCTCACCATGATATGCTTTGATGATGGCTACAATGTTAAAAATAAATGAAAGTAATAAGACAATAGGAAATAAAACAATTCCAACTAAAAGAAAGATTAAAATGAAAGAGATAGTACTCCAAATCAAATATGAAAAGATAAAATTAAAATAGTTTTTCCCAGTTTTGTCTACAAACTCAGATTCATCATGCTTAACAAGCCAAATGATTACAGGACCTATAAATGTTGTGAAAAAATGAAGAACATAAATTAATACAGCCATTAACCTTTCATCGCTTGTAGGTTGAATGGGGTGTGTTTGTTGTGTATCAGTATGAGGTGTCTCCATAATATTCCCTCCTAAAAATTTATATTTATAGTAGTTTACCCATTTATACATATAAAATTCAATAGATATAGAATAAAAAGAAATTTATACTAAAGTTTACATCAGAGTGTACAAGGATGAAGATATAGGGAGGTAAGAGCTATAAATGAACGATATGTATTACCAATATTCATAAATGCTATTAAAAACATTTATTTTTATAATGTATTTTGATACGATGCTGATAAGTTCACTTATAGGGTATAGTAATAAAAATCAATTATAGAAAGAAGGGTATATATGAAAATTGCAATTGTAGGTTCAGGTAATGGGGCTGTTACAGCAGCAGTAGATATGGTAGATCAAGGACATGACGTGAAGTTGTATTGTCGTAATCAATCTATTGATAAATTTGATAAAGCAATTGAACAGGGAGGATTTCACTATAATAATGAGGGTGAAACATGTTTTATCAATTTTACGGAAATTAGCGACAATATGGAATATGTATTGAAAGATGCAGAGGTGGTCATGTTAGTTATCCCTTCATCTTTTATTGAATATTATGCAGAATTGATGGTGCATTATTTAAGAGAAGATCAAATCGTATTTTTTAATATGGCGGCAGCAATGGGATCAGCACGTTTTATTAAAGTATTAAATGAATATCATCTGGATACACGTCCAGTCTTTGCTGAAGCGAATACATTGACATATGGAACGCGTGTCGATTTTGAAACGGCAACAGTAGATTTATCATTAAAAGTGCGCAAAGTTTATTTTTCAACTTTTGATGAGAAAGATTTAGTAATGGCATTTAATAAAATAGAACAAATCTATCCTTATATTGTCAAAGAAGAAAGCTTATGGCGTACAAACTTGGAAAATGGTAACCCAGAGGTACATCCGGGACCAACTTTATTAAATGTAGGACGTATTGATTACAGTGATCATTTTGCACTTTATAAGGAAGGGATTACGAGGCATACCGTTCGTTTATTGCATGCCGTTGAACAAGAGCGTTTATCATTAGGGCGTAAGCTAGGGTTTGAACTTGAAACAGCGAAAGAAGCACGTATTGAACGAGGTTACTTGGAACGTGAAATGGAAGAAGAACCACTTAATAAAATTTTTAATCATAGCCCAGTTTTTTCACGTATTCCAGGACCTCACAAAGTAAATAATCGTTATTTAACAGAAGATATTGCCTATGGATTGGTACTGTGGTCAAGTTTAGGTCGTGAGATCAATGTACCGACGCCTAATATTGATGCGATTATTGTTATTGCTTCAACAATATTAGAGCGTGACTTTTTTAATGAGGGATTGACGATTGATTATTTAGGTCGTGAAAATGTTGGATTGATTTCTTATTAAAATAATTGATAATATAAATCACAAAAATATTTATCTCGGTATATGCATAAAATCGTAAGAATGATTCTAGAAATAATGTAATTAAAACGCTTCTTTAGAGATTTTATATTTTGGGCGTATAGCAATATCGGTATGTTATCCATATTGCTAGCGCCCTTTTTTCATTATAAAATGGAAAATATAGATAGATAAACATTAAAGGATGTCTTAGATTAAAAAGGAGGGGTTAGATGATTTTAGATAGAATAAATCCAGAAGATTTGTTTCCAACTGAAAAACAGGGGCCTGCTGTATTAGGAAAAATTGAGTATAAAGTGAACGAACAACGTGAGTTTGAAGGTGCTTATATTGCAACGAATGAACGTCTAATTATGAATGTAGATATGAATGGTCAATTTTATTATCGCAATATTCCTTACAATGAAATATCAAGCGTGGAACAAATAGAAGATACGATCTGGATGGGATTTGAAGTAGGTAAAGTTGCAATGCGAGAAATTCAAAACGGGGACATTTCAGAATTTATAGAATATGTACAACGACAGATTGAAAAGTCTAATAAGAGATAGTTATGAATACATCATTGATATATTAAATATGGGGTTAACCTCTTATAGTGGGATGGCATAAGCTGTCCCGCTTTTTTAATATAAAAAGGTGATGTCTTTACAATTAAAGTGTTAATAGAGGTATGGAATGTGCGATGAAATATAACGATAGATTATGATTAAGCTTTTAATTTAATAATTAATAATCTATTCAAAATCATAAGGTTGACAGGTATAAAAAATAGAGCTATGATATAAGTATAAAATTTATACTTGGAAGAGGTGTATAGCGTGAAAGTCGAATTAGGGTTAACGTCGTTTGGAGATAACCAAGAAATTTACACAGAAAATGGTCAATTTCCAGCTTTATCAAATGCAGAAAGAATTAGAGATATTGTAGAAGAAATCAAACTAGCTGACCAAGTGGGATTAGATGTTTATGGCTTGGGTGAACACCATCGTCCAGATTATGCCGTATCGGATCCAGGAACAGTACTTGCAGCAGCTGCAACAATGACACATCATATTAAATTATCATCAGCCGTAACCGTCTTGTCATCAGATGATCCAGTACGTGTATATCAACAATTCGCTACATTAGACGGACTATCAAAAGGTCGTGCAGAAATTATGGCTGGACGAGGCTCATTTATTGAATCTTTTCCTCTTTTTGGTTATGATTTGAATCACTATCAACAATTATTCGATGAGAAGTTAGACTTATTAATGACGATTAATCGAAATGAAGTGGTGCATTGGGAAGGTCAGTTACGCCCAAGTATTAATGGCTTAGGTGTTTATCCGAGAGCTGTTCAAGATGAGCTGCCCATTTGGCTTGCAACTGGGGGAACACCAGAGTCTTCTATTAGAGCAGGACAACTGGGTTTACCTATTGTTTATGCTATTATTGGTGGAAACCCTAAACGCTTTGCTCGTAATGTAGCAATGTATAGAGCAGCAGCTGAGTCGCAAGGCTATGATGGTAAAGCATTACAGGTTGCAACACACTCTTGGGGATATATAGCTGAAACAGATGAACAAGCACAGAGAGCGTTTTACCGTCCAACAGAACAACATCATAATGTTTTGGCAAAAGAACGAGGCTGGCCATCGTTTACAATAGAGCATTATCAAAGAGAGATTAGCTCAAATGGTGCACTCTATGTTGGAAGTCCAGAGACAGTTGCACAAAAAATAATTGATACTGTGGAGGCACTGGGGATTACACGTTTTATGTTACATCTCCCAATAGGATCTATGCCTCACGAACGTATAATGAATTCAATTCGTCTATTAGGTGAACAAGTCAAACCGATCGTTGATAAATATTTTGAAGATAAATAAAGGAGAGATAACATGATCGCAAGATACGCAACCAACTTAAAACTTGCAAAAGAATTATACCAAGCTGCTCAACCCAAACTACAAGGTGACGAAGGAATGAAACAAGCATTTGAACAATTTAATTTGTCTCCAGACTTGGTTAAAGTTGTAGGTGCAGCAGAAGTAGCAGCGGCAGGGATGTTTAGTTTGAGTTTATTTAGTAAACGTCTGTCACAAATGGGTTCAATTGTTACATTGGGTGTGCTAGGTGTTGCAATTGCAAAACATTTACAGGCAGGGCATGGTAAAGAAGGTGCACAAGCTGCTATTGATTTAGTAGAGCTTGCAGCTATTAGTTTAGCTGATACGATTACATCAGAAAAATAATATATGCGTTAAAGAAAGATTTAACGATAAAAAAGATACAATATAGAAAAAATACCCCTAAATACATGGGGAGAATCTATAAATGGCAGTAGATGTCTGGAATGAAAAAGCGTTTTAACAAACTTTTCATTTCTAGTCACTTTTGCTGGAGCAGGATTAGGAAAACTTTTTGTAAAATAGGTTTTCTATCCTGCTCCTCTTTTTTGTCTTTAAAATGATTTTTATATTCAAGCATCTTAAACATTTTTTATAGCTAAAAACAAGAATTATAACCCTAAAAAGACTAAATGTGAAGAATAATTTTTAATTAAAAGAGGAGAGTAAAGAAAGAAAAAGGATTGAAAACAAAGTGAATAATATTTAAAATATAGTTATAAAACATTTTAAATTCCAAGTTTATAAAGTTTATAAACATATACAATCAGCTTGGAGATGCATCATTAGGGGTGATTTTTATGGAAAAATACGCAGTAAAAGATATGAGAGAGCTGATGACGATTAGCCATACGACGAAGTATTTGCAAGCAACTATCAAACGTGAACACAATTTAACATATGAGGAGCTATTTATTCTAACATTTATTCATGAAAATAGATATCCTACATATAATGTGAAGGATATTATTCGTGCTTCAGAATTCAAACCATATTATATTACGAAGGCACTTCAAAAATTAAAGGAACTTGGTTTTTTGTCGAAAAAAAGAAATGAAAAAGATGAGCGTACAGTGATTGTGGAGGTAAGCAAACCACAATATCGCAAAATAGATGCACTCTTTACTAAGATTGAACAATTATTTTAATAGATCATAACAAGGCGATGCAATGTGCTCTAGGGTATAGAGACAATTGTATCGCCTTCTTATTGAATGAAATTTTATGACAATATGATGATTTTTTGTACAAATATATGAATTTAAAGCAATTTATATTATAATGTCGAGTGAATAACTAAGAATAAAGGTGTGGATGATATGGTGAAGTCAGTTTTAATTCAAACAGATATTCAACGGGAATGGATCCAAAAATTAGAAAGTCAACGAACTCAATTTCAGTCATATGCACAATCAAATGATCAACATAGTCGTTTTCCTTATGAGAATATCCAGTGGCTCGTTGACTCTGGGTATACACAACTCACATTACCTAAAGCATATGGTGGAGCAGGAGCAACAATAGAAGACATGGTAGTTCTGCAAACGGTATTAGGATCGATAGATGGTGCAACGGCATTATCTATCGGATGGCATATTGGACTTGTTGGAGAACTCTTTGAAAGACAGTTGTGGGATAATGCCATTTTAGAAGCGTTTGCTCAATCAGTTAAACACGGGGCATTAATCAATAGGGCGGTAAGTGAAGCAGAAACAGGTAGTCCGACACGCGGAGGAAGACCCGCCACACACGCAATTCTGGAGGGAGATACCTATACATTAAATGGTGTTAAAACATTTACGTCTATGAGCAGAGGTTTGACACATGTTATTGTAGCAGCCTATATTCCAGATATGGATAAAGTCGGTTTTTTCTTAGTACCTAAAGACGCCAAAGGATTAGAAGTGGCTGATAACTGGAACGTTGTAGGGATGAGAGCGACTGAAAGCCATGATTTAATTTTGAATGATGTGAAAGTACAGAAGAAATATTTAGTTGAAATTAAGGGAGAGGGACCTAAGTTTCAAAATGGATGGTTATTGCATATTCCAAGCACGTATTTAGGTATTGCTCAAGCTGCACGTGATTATGCACTGGATTTTAGTCTGTCACATAGTCCGAATAGCATTGAAGGGACAATTAGTGATTTACCGGTTGTTCAGCAAAATTTAGGTAAGATGGAGACAAAATTACTTGCAGCACGTCATATGTTGTGGAGTACGGCACATGCATATCAAAATAAATCAGAAGATGAGAGTATTATTGCCGAAACAGCAGCAAGTAAAATTATTGTTATGAATGAAGGATTAGAAGTAGTGGATCTAGCTATGCGTATTGTAGGCGCTAAAAGTTTAGAGATGGAGCGTCCACTACAACGTTATTATCGAGATATGCGTGCAGGTCTTCATAATCCACCAATGGAAGATATGGCATATACTAATATTGCACATCATGCTTTAACAGAACGTGGCCAATAAAGAGTCATTATCATATGTGCTATTAAATAGAATGTACGTTGAAAGTTGATATCTCCCCTTATATAATAGAATTAATCTAATAAGGGAGAATCAAATATGCGTTTCTTTTTAGTGCCGATAGGTATTGCATTTACATTGTTAGGTTTTGCAGGTGCAGTGTTACCATTATTGCCGACAACCCCTTTTTTATTAGTGGCAGTCATTTGCTTCGCTAAAAGTTCTGAGCGATTACATGGATGGCTCATAAAAACAACTATTTATCAAGCGTATGTAGAAGACTTTCGAAAATATAGAGGCTATACAATGCGTAAGAAAATTCAGTTGCTCATCAGTGTTTACATTGTTGTAGGTTTTTCAATATGGATGGTCGATTTGTTTTGGGTACGAATAGGTTTGATGATCATGCTTGCCATACAAACGACAGTACTCTTTACATGGGTTAAAACGCTACCTAAAAGCCATGATAAAAGACGAAACAATAATCGAATTCAATAAAGAATACCAAGTCAAGATGGTAAGTGTGCCACAGGACTTGGTTTTTCTTTGCTGTCATGATAATAAAAAGATTGCAAATTTGAAATGAACGGAATATAATATTGATAATCATTATCAATTGAAATGTAGGAGAGGTAAAAATGAGAAAATTATTAGTTCCTTTATTAGTGCTTGTTTTAGTGCTTACTGCGTGTAGTCAAAGTAGCAGTGATAACAAATCTAAAAAAGAAATGAAGTCAATAGAATTAAAAACAGCAGATGGCAAGGAGAAAGTGGATATCCCTAAAAATCCTAAACGTATTGCAGTTTTAGCACCAACGTATGCTGGGGGGTTAAAATATCTTGACGCCAATCTTGTCGGTGTGGTGGATAGTGTAGATCAAAGTCCGATTTTAGCAGAAAAGCTTAAAGGTACAGAAAAAATAGGAGCAGAAGATGTTGAGAAGATTGCCTCTTTAAAGCCAGATTTAATTATTACTTATAATACAGACAAAAACTTGAAAAAATTACAAAAAATTGCACCGACACTCGCTATTGATTATGGGCAATACAATTATCTTGAACAACAAGAACTATTAGGAACGATTGTTGGTAAAGAAGATAAAGCCAAAAAATGGAAACAAGATTGGGAAGAACAAACAGCTAAAGACAGTAAAGATATTCAAGAGCATCTCGGCAAAGATACGACCGTTTCAATCTTTGAAGATTTTGATAAGAAAATCTATGCATATGGTAAAAACTGGGGACGCGGTAGTGAAGTTATTTATCAAGCTTTCGGTTTACAAATGCCAGATGATTTAGAAAAAGCGACTGATAAACAAGGCTGGACAGAAATCTCCAAAGAAGAAATTGCTAAATATGCGGGGGATATTGTTGTGAGTGCGCAGTCAAAAGATTCATCGCAACCTGACTTCCAAAAAACAGATATGTGGAAAAATTTACCAGCAGTACAAAATGATCGTGTAATTAAAGTAGATACAAGTGTTTACTGGTATAATGATCCATATACATTAGAAGTGATGCGCAAAGAATTAAAGGAACAGTTAATGGAAAAATAACGAAAAGCTTGGATCCGTAAAGTGATCCAAGCTTTTTAATTTTACATAACATCCATTATTTTACTTTTCTTTGATATGTAACAGCTGTATGTTTGTCATAAATGGTTAAGCCGGAAATGTCTTTTTGAGGCGTAGGAATAATTACACTGGCAATATAAGCAACGATAAAAGCAATCATAAACGCTAAAATCGATGTATAGAATGGTGAACCTGCACCACCAATACCTTGTAAGAAATAGCTGGCGACAACTGCTACAATGATACCAATAATAACACCGATACCGTGTGTACGTTTGGTAAAGATACCCACTGCAAAAATACCAGCAATAGGTACACCAAATAACCCTGTAATCAATAAGAATAAGTCCCATACGTCACTTGAGTCGGCAGCAATAAGGTAGAGTGATACGAGCATGCCTAATAATCCTACAACTACGGTAGCAAGGCGGGCAAAGCGTACTTCTGACTTTTCATCTTTTTTACCGAAAAATCGCTGTTTAATATCGACAGACAAGCATGCTGCAATAGAGTTCAAACTAGAGGAAATAGTTGACTGTGCTGCTGCAAAAATCGCTGCAATTAAAAGGCCAGCAACGAATGGTGGCATTTCCGTCAAAATAAAATACGGTACAATAGAAGATGTATTAAAATCATCAGGCAATGCGACATTGTGCGTGTAAAATGCATAGAGTACAGTACCCATACCATAAAAAAGTGGTGCAGAAATAAGAGCTAAAACACCATTAGTCCAAATAGATTGAGAAGTTTCTTTTAATGATTCAGATGCTTGATAGCGCTGTACCACATCTTGACTGGCTGTATATTGTTGTAAGTTATTAAAAATACTACCGAGAAAGATAATAGGAATAGCTGCTGCAGCTGCATTAAATTTCCAATTGTCGGCACTAATGAGTTTTTTATTTTCAACCGCGTCATGTACGATAGTCGAAAGACCACCATCAATATGTGAGATTCCCATAATAATAATGACGAGTGCACCACCTAATAAAATAACACCTTGGATAAAGTCACTCCATACAACCCCTTCGAATCCACCTAAAAATGTATAGATGATACATAGTACCCCGACAAGGCTAGCGACAACGTATGGGTTGATGTCTGAAACGGCTGTGATCGCGAGTGTTGGCAAGTAAATCACGATAGCAATACGTCCTAAATGGAAGAGAACAAACAATAAAGAACCGATAACGCGAACAGCTGGATTAAAACGAGCTTCTAAATATTCGTAAGCAGAAGTGACGCGTAATTTTTTGAAAAATGGAATGTAAAAATAAATTAATAATGGGATAATTGCAACGATAGCAATATTACCTGCAATATATGACCAGTCTGTTAAAAATGACTTTTCTGGTGTTGACATAAACGTAATGGCACTTAGTGTCGTAGCATAAATGGAAAAACCAACAACCCATGCAGGTAGACGTCCACTTGCGGTGAAGAAGCTTTCTGTATCTTTACCAGCACGCTTAGTAAAAAAGGCGCCAATTGCAAGCATAAGCAATAAATAAAGTATAAGTGCAACCCAGTTCCAAAATCCAAACCCTACTGTTTCCATAGTTAAAACCCCTTTCATACTTGGGAATAGATAATAAAATTTATTAAAATATCAAAGTATTATTGATCTATCTAGGCGATAATGACTCAATTCAAAAGAGGAGAAAGTACGTTTTCAACCCAGTCAGTCACTGCCATTATTGTATAAATAGATCCAATATTAAAAGACATGATGTTCAAGTCAAAATACGACCAATAAAAGTAAGCGCTATCATTCGGTTTTAAATAAAATACACGTATTAATGGAGACAATTAAATATATAAATCCAATAGTTATAGAACGTAGGATGGAGCTGAGAAGATTTCATCGCTCTAATCGATTTTAGCAAGGTGATAAGGATAGGAGCAGAAATACTTTTTTTAAAAGAATTTTCGTAGCCCCATCCCACCAAGAACAGCTAACAGTAAAAAGTTTGTTACAAATATTTACGTACTGATTTAGGATCATCTTTGCCATGTCCCAGCTTCTAATGCTATTTGTCCTTATTAAGACATAAAAGGTATATATCTGATATTTATTGTCGATACGTGTATGCGAAGTGTAAAACTACATCTTATAAATGATATTGTTTGATAAGTGCTTTGAGTTCTGGACGATATACTTCATTGAAAGGATGGAAAGGTGCTTTAGGTAATCCAGTATCGATTCCTTTTTCAGCTAGGGCTGCTTTCAATGTTGGATAAAGCCCCATGTTTAATACCGTTTCAATAATGTCATTTGTCTCATGTTGAAGTTGATAAGCATGTTGAACATCACCGTTTTGTGCCGCTTCAAAAGTAGCACGTGCACGGATACCGTTAATATTATAAGTTGAGCCGATTGCACCATCAACTCCAGAAATAGCAGCTTGAACAAGCATTTCATCAAATCCAGAGAAAATAAGTTTATCTGGAAACGCTTTGCGTAGACGTTCCAATAAATAAAAATCGGGAGCAGTATATTTCACGCCAATAATATTTGGATTATCAAACAGTTCTTTAAATTGTTGGATAGAAATATTTACACCTGTTAATCCAGGGATAGAATAAATAATCATTTTATTGTTTGTAGCTTCAATAATTTTAAAATAATAATCACGAATTTCCTCAAAGGTAAATGGATAGTAAAAAGGTGTTACTGCTGATAATGCGTCATAACCGAGTTCAGTAGCATATTGACCGAGTTCAATGGCTTCATTCAAATCTAAAGCACCGACTTGTGCAATAAGATGAATTTGATCTTGTGCTTCATCTTTAGCGATACGAAAAACTTCTTTTTTTTGTGCAGTATTCATCAAGAAATTCTCACCAGAACTGCCATTGACATATAATCCATCTAGCTTTTGGACATCGACTGCATTTCTTACAATTTGGCGAAGTCCGTCTTCTTTAATTTGACCGTATTCATCAAACGGAACAAGTAGTGCACCGTATAATCCTTTTAAGTGATTGCTCACGACAAAGACCTCCAAAATTTTAGTTTGTAATATTGGTCTGACCAATTTATAATTTAATTGTAAGCGTTAACAAATGGTAGGTCAACTACAAAAATAAAATTATCAGCATGATCTATTTACAAAGATTTTAGTTTCATTTTCTAAGATGATAAACTTTCATGAAATGAATACTGTATTGATAGTTTATAATAAGCCCTTTATTACAGACATTGTTAATCAGTGCATTGTATGTAAATATGAAGTATAAGGTGATAAGAAGAATATAGAGGATAGGGTGACGCAGAAAAACAATATGCTCTATCGGAATGGCTCAAAGAGCGTAAAATATAAAGTTGATATTTTACAAGGATTTTATGATTTTGCATAGTATTTAAAGTATACGATGTCTTAGAACAATAAAAATGAAGAAGAAGGAATAGTAAATTGAATAATAATAGGGAAGTAACATCGCGCCAAAGTTTGAAGCAAATCGTAGTAAAAAAGATTAAAGAGTATATATTAACAGAGCAACTTAGTGTAGGAGATAGACTACCGACGGAGCGACAGTTAGCAGAAGACTACGATGTGAGTCGATCCGTTGTACGAGAAGCACTAAGTTATTTAGAAAATACAGGGGTTACAGAGAGTGTACAGGGTAGAGGAACACTGGTGAAAGAACAAGATATTACGCCATTAATTGAAGGTTTTTTATTTAGTTTTCAAGTATCAAAAGGCAACTTAAAGGATTTGATGATGTTACGGTTAACATTTGAACTTGCAGCGATTGATGTGATTGAACGTGAGGCGTCTACCCTTGATGGAATCGCTGCAACACTTGTTGACAATGTAGAAGACTTCGATAGTCGTGTAGATCAAATGTTTCATGAACAGATATTGATGGCAGTAGAATCTTCATTATTTAAACAGATGAGTGCGGTTGTACAAGCATACTTTTATCGTACACCTATCGAAACATCTATGGAAGATAACTTGCGCAGTATGAAAGAACATCAACAGATCTATCATGCATTAGAAGAGCACGCATTTAGTCGTGCCAAATCCTTGTTAACAGCGCATTTGATGAGAGGAGCAGAATTTTATGACTAAAGTAGCATTCGATATTGGTGGAACATATATTAAATCTGCCATCGTTGAAGATAATGGAACATTGACAGGGTACCAAAAAGTACGTACACCAGATAATGTTAATCATGCAATCATTAAAACGGTAAAAAGACAGCTTATCGATTTTATAGATTGCTACCAACTTCGAGATGTACAGGTTGGTATTTCAACAGCGGGAGCAGTTAATCGTGAAGCATGTAAAATTGCTTATGCCAATCCCAATATACGTGACTACACAGGGACTGATTTTGCTGAATATTTATCTCCTTTGTCGGATCAACTTCATGTGTATAATGATGTAGATGCTGCACTTCTAGGAGAATTGATGTATGTGCCTGAAAATGTCGAAAGTGTGTTTTGTTTAACTTTAGGTACGGGTATAGGTGGAAGTTATTACAATCGTACATTTGGTCTAATGACAGGTGCACGCCATAGACCGAATCAAATCGGTAATTTGCTTTATGATCCTTATACAAAAAACAATTATGAACAACGTGCATCGACAAATGGTTTGAAACATCAATTGAAAAGTCGAGGGTATGATAATCCATCGATCCCCCAATGGTTTGAACGTGCATCGGCTGGAGATACTATCGCGATAAATGAACTGTTACATTGGGGAGAAGAAGTTGCGCGAGGTATTGCAGAAATTCAAATTATGTATGATCCAGATTGGATTATTATTGGGGGAGGTGTTTCTGCACAAGGCACCCAATTATTACAATGGATTGAACCCCAGATTGCTAAATATTTACCCCAACATTATGGCTATGCTCAAATTAAAACTGCAAAACTTCAAAATAATGCGGCGTTAATAGGAGCAACATCTTTATTGTAAACCTTATAGATTTATAGTTTACAATAGTGCTATAATACAAGATAGAGTCTTAATTGAATTATATGATTCTGATTTCGTGTATTATGGGAGGAAATTGAATTGAACACAAAATTTTTAGTTTATGCAGCATTAATGACTGCAATTATTGCCGTAATGGGGCTTATTCCAGCGATTCCATTACCATTTATGCCTGTACCGATTGTTTTACAAAATGTTGGGATTTTCTTAGCAGGTATTTTATTGGGGCGTAAATATGGTGCTTTAAGTGTGATTGTCTTTTTATTACTTGTTATGGTAGGTGCGCCATTGTTATCTGGTGGCCGAGGAGGATTTGGTGTTTTTCTTGGTCCAACTGCAGGTTATTTAGTTATGTATGCCGTTTCAGCATTTCTAATTGGATGGGTAAGAGATTTACAATTTGAAAAGTTAAGTTTTGGTCGTATTTTTATTATTATTCTGATTTTTGGTGTTATTTTGCTTGATACAGTAGGTGCAATTGTAATGGCATTTGTAATTCATATGCCGATAAGCAAAGCGCTTTGGCTCTCTCTTACATTTTTGCCGGGAGATCTCATTAAAGCCGTTATTGCATCGTTAATTGCAGTAGCACTATATAAAAACCCAGTGACTTCGCGTATAATGAAACAAATGGCAGCGTAAAAAATGATTGATGGAAGGAGGAGAGGTAATGTGTGCAACAATAGATGATATCTACACAGAGGGAATACTTATTGAAGATAATATAAGATATAAACAATACCTCACTCCAGAAAGACCACTCAAATTTGATGCTAATAAATGGTGTTATAAAAAAATGCCAGATTTATTGACGTTTAAAGATGATATGATTCAACAACAATCTTTACACCAAGCACAAGGTTCGACACATTTAAATTTTGAGTTTCCTCAAGATGTTAAACCTTCTATCGAGTTGATCCAATATTTACGTGCCCAAAACTTCAACTTGGGTTGCGTAGAGCTGTATATGATAGAAGCTGAAACATTGCGAGAATTGACGACGCAGACAATCCATATGAAGCGCATGACATCTGCAACGATAAAAGACTATTTTACTGTATTTCGACCGTTAAGTATGGCATATGGAGAAGACTATCTTGTTGAAACCTTAAAGTACTTACAAACTGTCGTAGAGATGCCCGAGCATTCTATTGAGTATTATATTGCCTATGAAAAGAATGAACCTGTAGGCATTGTAAATGTGATATCAACAGAGCGCCATGTTGAAATAGATGGTTTTGCCGTAGCTGAATCTCATCAAAGACAAGGCATAGGAAGTCGTATGCAAGCGGAGATCGGACGTCTGGCAGGTCAACGTCCAGTTATCTTAGTTGCTGATGCAGAAGATACAGCGAAAGATATGTATGTCAATCAAGGATATGTATATCAATGTTTTCAGTACAGTGCTTTACGTGAAACTTAGAATAATCTTGTGTATAAAGTTGCTGTTGGTATGTATTGAGATGGAAAAAATGAATAGGTATTTAAATAAAAGGGGTTGGGACATAATTCCTGGCTCTTCACCTTTTGTGGTGGGATAGCATATGCTGTCTCACCTTTTTTGGTATACAAAAAGCACATATGTCTCCATAATTTTAAGTCTCTAACTCAAATTAAAGGAGATATGATGCGCCTATGTGTAATGATAAATTAATACGACTTAAAATAAAAGATAAAAATATACAGGTGGTAGATGTTCAAGATGATGTTGAGATACGGGGGCGGCTTTCTACAGTCATTTATGGCACACTTTCATATATACCTCAGTATTGTGATAAAGTTTGTTTGAAAAGTAGTGAAAAGAGTGAAAAGAGTGAATAAGATTAATTACTTTTTAAAAACATTAGTATTAGCGATTATATTTAGCTGTGCAATGAATTATTTACTTCCAACACTTGAAAGGTTATCTTTTAAGCTTTTAGATGATTTTATTTTTGGATTTGTTAAGAGTTTAGATGCTCGTGACCAATTTTGAAGAAAAAGCCTATTATAAATGGTGTGTTGATGAGACATACATCAAAGGACATGGTGCTATTTATAGCGTGCAATTGATGTAGACGGTCATATATTAGATATTTAGTTACGTAAGAGACGAGATAATCATTCAGCATATGTGTTTATTAAGCGACTTATTAACCCCTTTAGTAAACCGCGCATGATAATAATTACAGACCAGATACCTTCAACAAGATCGCAATGTCTAAATTGATTAAAAAATTTAAATTTAATCCTAACTGTCATTATACCTCTAAATATCTTAATAACCTCATTGAACAAGATTATCGTCATATTAAAGATAATTTTCTTCAATATATCTTGCAACTGCATTAGCTAAAATATTAGAAGATGATAAAAGCATAAAATGCATTGCATCATTTAATGATATTATGTCCCCTACATATATATTGTTCATGCTATCCTCAACAATATCACTTTCTTGAATTTTGATTTTATCATTTAAGTCAATAGGATACTCTAACGCAGTTATTAGCGTTAACAATTTGGTTATACTAGCAGGATTACTTTTATTTGATTCATTTTTTGAAAGGATACTGTGAGGTTTAAAGCTTTTTAAAAGTTCTATATGTTTTAATGGATATTTAAAAACTGTAAAAGAAGTTGTATCTACGTCATTTTCTTTATTATCTAAAACAGTATCCATAATAAGTTTTACTTGGTGAAACCTATTTCCTTTTGCTTTTAATACTGTCACTAAATATATCTCATCTTTAGCATATAATAGGACACTTAAATTTTTTATAAAACCTACGGTACCTGTCTTTCCACCTAAAATATCATAATAATTATTTAAACTTTTATTATATACGGTACTTTTAATTTCTAACTTTCTTGGATTATCTCCTAATATTTTTACTATATATTTCTCTTTTTTCCAAACTTTAACGATAATTGGATTTAAACTTGCTTGTAATAATAATAACGATAAATCGTAACTTGTTGATAGTTGTCCTTTTTTAGTTAATCCTGAAGGATTTTTAAAATTTGAGTTTAACATTCCTATACTTTTTGCTATTTCATTCATTTTCTTTATAAATAAATCCATTTGTTTTCACCTGGCTTTTTTAGTGTTCAAAGTTATTATATAATAAAAATTAAAGGAGTGAAACTGATGATTAAATTTACGAAATTCTTTTCTGTTTTCTTGTTTGTTTTTATTATTTCTTTAATATTTTCTATTACTTTAAATGCAGAATCTTATTTAAATAGAACAGTTAATGAAAGAAATGCTGGTATTATGGAAGCTCAAGAATTGGTCCAACAAATAAATAATAATGAATTGAGTTTTACTAGATTAGATAAAATTAATACTAATATTTCTGGTGTTGGAATATTATCTAATACAAAAAATAAAGTTTATGGAACTGCTTTTGTTATAGATGATTATACAATTCTAACCAATAATCATGTTGTAGAAAAAAGATTCGGTATTGTCAATAAGGCAATTTATGAACCAGAAAGCCCATCAAATTTAAAATTTATGCCTTCCAGAGATGCTAACAATATCCCTTATTCTTTCACTATTAAAGATATAAAAATGATAAGAGGGGTAGATGTTGCTGTTGTTCACACTAATGAAAAATTAACTAATAAAGTCACACCTTTAAAAATAGCTAACGAAAAAAATATAAAAGATATGAAGTTAGGAGATAAGATTACTACATATGGTTATCCTTCTAAAGAATATTTAGATAGTGACTTTATCAATGATCCTAGATATAAAATGTATAAATCTGAAGGTTTTTATTTATTGAAAGTTAATAGTGACGATCCTCAATTTTATTCAAAAATGATTATACGAAGGGGAAATTCTGGGTCTCCTATATTGAATGTTAATAATGAAGTTGTAGGAATTAATTCTGGGGGCATGAACAATACAAACGCCAATGCTACAGTACGAGCTAAAAATGAATTGGCATATGTATTTAGTTTTACAGATTATGTTAGAAAAGAAATATTAGATAATAGTTATTGATATTTAGGTATTATGATTAATGAAACTTTAATAAACACCTCATTTTTATTTTAATTGGCTAGCAACGCCAATGATTATCAAACTACAAGGTATTGTGGAATGATTTTTTAGTATTTTTCTTTAATAATTCGATATATAGTTGAGCGACTTACTCCAGTTTTTTAGCGATTTCTTTGTCAGTCAATTTTTGTTTATTGTATAAAAATTTAATTTCTCGTTTTTTATAATCTGGTAAAGGAGGTCGACCACCTTTTCTTTCTTTTGATCTGGCAGATGCTAAGCCTTTTTTGTACGTTCATTGCAAACAACTTCTAATTGGGAAACTGGTAAAAGCTATCCAGATATACAAAGCTTGCTTATATTATGTGAACTTTTTGATAGTTCATTAGATGAATTAGTGAAAGGAGATTTAAAAGTCATGGAAAGAAAAGTAGCTGAAGTTTCAATGAGTAAGTACACAAAAATAATGGTTATTTTCATTGTTTCTGGATTTCTCATTTCGGCTCATTCTGCAAGGCGTCTCGCAATAGAAACGATGCTTTCATGATACTAAATACATACGACAACACAATAGAGGGTTCTAGCTATTACTACGTAACGTTTTAGCAACATAACGTGTGAGCCTATCCTTGACAGGGCATTGATACAGCTTGAAAATCAACAGTATTCATGCTTTGAAGTTATCAAAATTTCGATAGCCATACGAGACACGTTTAATTAACTTAATTTTATTGTTGATCTCTTCAGTCTGTCCCATTATTGAATTGTGGGTTGTTAATTGTTGATTGAATGATAGGTAAGTGAGATGATGGTTGAACCATCAATGATTGTGCTGTTTGGTGAATACATAGTTTCACAGTACTCGGACACACAACAATCCTTCGCAATATCAACTTCAGAACGCACTTGTGTCAGCTTGTTTTGAATGGCCAGCTTCACACGATTTGTAATAAAACAGTTCTCTTTCACAATATTTGTAGAAGCTGTAAAGGTGCTTTGACAGTACTGACACTTATAACGTTGCTTCGCTAGATTAAAGTAAACATAGGATTCTTGAGACTTTAACAACGTTAAACGAGATATACACTTACCATGTTTATGAATGTGTCCCTCATTCTTATGCCCACATTTTTCACAACACTGGGGTGTATATGAAAGTGTGCCATAAATGACTGTGGAAAGCTGCCCCCCGTACTTCAACATCGTCTTGAATATCTACCACCTGTATATTTTTGTCTTTTATTTTAAGTCGTTTTAATATATCATTACACATAGGCGCATCATGTCTCCTTTAATTTGGGTTTAAGGCACTTAAAATTATAGAGACATATGCGCTTTTTGTATACCAAAAAAGATGAAGCACCTAAGTTGTTATTTGATGAGATATACAGTTTGGATTAACGATGCGCTCAGGGTGACTATATATATTAAAATGTTCATCGCGTACAAAACCAATGGCTGTGATGTTCAAATCAGTCGCTAGTTGTACAGCGAGTGTAGTCGATGCGGACTTTGAAATGATTACACCTACACCGATTTTAGCAGCTTTGATTAAAATCTCAGATGAGATACGACCACTAAAAATTAAGATTTTGTCACGTACAGAAATATGGTGTTGAATGCAATAGCCATATAACTTATCTAAAGCATTATGTCGTCCAATATCTTGTCGGTGAATGTAAAGGTTAGAACCATCGCTAATTGCAGCATTATGTAAACCGCCTGTCGCAATAAAGGTTTGACTATGTGCTTGTAGTTGTGACATCATATGTAAAATTTGTTGTGGTTGAAGTTTGATGGTAGACATAGATTTTTTCGCAATAGCTGCGTCATTTTGAAAGTAAAACTCTCGACTTTTACCACAACATGAAGCGACCAGACGTTTAGTTGAGAGGTAGTTTGCTTGATGAATATCAGTTGTAACTTTAGCATGAGCATAACCTCTATGTTCGTCAATATCAAGTTGTAATAAATCTGTACGTTTTAAAATCACACCTTCTGATGCGAGAAATCCGAGTATGAGTTCTTCAAGATGGTTTGGACTACATACCACTGTTGCAAATTCTGTCTTATTCACCATAACAGTGATTGGGAGTTCTGTGACAAAGTCATCTTCTGTTTCTGTTAATTTACCATTTTCATAACGAATAATTTTTTGATTACATCGAATGTCATGATTCATTCACACCACCCCTTTATAGCTATTGCCATTCATAAATGTAAATCAACTCTATGATTAATAGTGTACGTCTTTTATATCAAATATGAAACCCTTTAAATTACATGGCATCATTGGGAAGTATATTTCAGGTAATGTGCTCATAATTTAGTGTTGTGCTTTATCAATCCGTACGGCTTACAGTTTAACATCTTTAGTAAGTTTTATATCAGATATACTAAAAATTTGCTAAAATAGTAGTAATGCAATTATACAAATACTGTAAGGAGCGTGCGTTCGAGATGAAAAAGTATGGTCGATGGCTGTTACTATTATTGATTGTTATGACTTTAAGTGCGTGTAGTCAAACAGATTCTAATAGTAAAAATGAGACGCAACAGACATTAACTGTTTCAGCAGCTGCAAGTTTAACAGATGTTACAAAATCATTGGAAAAGGCATTTAAAGCACAACATCCTAATGTAGATGTCAAGTTCAACTATGGTGGGTCTGGTGCATTAAGACAACAAATCGAGCAAGGTGCACCTGTAGATGTTTTTATGTCGGCGAATACAAAAGATATAGATCAATTGAAAAAAAGCAATAAAGTGATCGATACGTATGATTATGCACAAAATAAATTGGTACTCATTAAACAAAAAGATAGTGAAATCACTCATATTCAAAAATTGCAAAAAGGTGATAAGATAGCATTAGGTGAGATTGACTCTGTTCCAGCAGGTAAATATGCGAAAACATACTTGGAATCTCAAGGCATATGGCAAACAGTCGAACCGAATATCGTTTATGCTAAAGATGTGCGAGAAGTATTGAATTATGTGAATAAAGGTAATGCTCAATTAGGTTTTGTTTACAATACAGATTTATATGTTGGAAAGCAAAAACATAAAGGTGTCGTTAAATTAGCAGATGCTCCATTGGACAGTCCGATCGTTTATCGTATGGGTATTGTAGAAGATAAACAAGTCGCTCAAGATTGGCAAACCTTTATGAAGTCAGATAAAGCTCAAAAAATTTTAAAGCAATATCATTTTGAATGATAGGTGATAGAGTTATGCCAGACCTTACTCCTTTTTGGATTTCTTTACGTGTTGCATTAATCAGTACAGCTGTTGTCGTGCTATTAGCTATATTATTAGCAAAAGTACTGTACCATAGACAAGGTAAATGGATAAAATTTTTAGAAAGTCTGATCGTTTTACCTATTGTTTTACCACCCACAGTGATGGGTTTTTTATTACTCATGATTTTTTCCGTAAATGGTCCATTAGGTCACTTTTTAACAGATACATTAGGGGTTAAAGTTGTCTTCACATTAACGGGGGCTATCATTGCATCGGTTATTGTTAGTTTTCCTTTAATGTATCAACATACGATTCAGGGTTTTCGTAATATCGATGAAAAGATGCTCTATACTGCGCGGACAATGGGGGCTTCAGAAAGAAAGATTTTTTATCGGCTTATATTGCCATTGTCTAAACGTGCATTGATTTCAGGTGCGATGATGGCATTTGCACGTGCTATCGGTGAATTTGGTGCAACGCTGATGATTGCAGGTTATATCCCGGGCAAAACGAATACCTTGCCACTAGAGATCTATTTCCTTGTTCAGCAAGGACGAGAACAACAAGCATGGCTCTGGGTACTCGTACTTGTTGCATTTGCATTATCTGTTATCGGTACGATGAATATGCTAAATAAAGAGCGCTATCGTGAGGTGAAATAGGTGCTTGATATTGACTTGCAGAAAAACATCAATGGTAAAATGATTAGAGTTCAAATACAATCAGAATGTCCCAAAATTTATGCGGTTCAAGGTGTATCAGGAATTGGTAAAACAACATGTCTCAATATGATTGCAGGGATTACTATGCCTGATAGAGGATATGTCAAAGTGGCTGGTCGTGTTCTAACAGATACAGATAGAGGGAAATATGTATCTATTCGTACGCGTAGAATAGGCTATCTTTTTCAAGATTATCAACTCTTTCCACATATGACAGTTGCACAAAATATTACCTTTATGACATCGTTGAATGAACACATTGATCAATTGATTGATGCACTTAATATTCAGCATCTTATGGATGTATATCCTATGCGATGTTCAGGTGGTGAAAAGCAACGTGTTGCACTGGCTAGAGCTTTGAGTACGAAGCCGGACCTTTTATTGTTAGATGAGCCATTTTCAAGCCTGGATGATATATCCAAAAAAGAAAGTATTGCGCTTGTTCAACACATATTTGAAATGTGGCATATTCCTATCATTTTTGTAACGCATTCACAGCAAGAAGCAACACAGCTTGCACATGAGACGATAAAGATAACATGAGTATAAGTTCCCCAAAGAAAGTAGTTGACCTGCTTTGAGGGGACTTTTTAATTATCAATTCAAAACGATAAATATTGGGTTGATTGATAACATATGCTTATAGGGAAAACACCGAAACAAAAGTATTGAAACACCTAATTGTGAATGTACTCACGATGCGTTTTAATTGATTGAGACGAAATATTCAACATCTTATAATAGATGGAGATTACAATTTGAAGAAAGGCGAATACAGATGACACAAAATCGTTATTCAAGACAAATTCTTTTTGACGCGATTGGTCAAGAAGGGCAAGATAAAATTAATAAGAAATCTGTATTGATTGTCGGTATGGGTGCATTGGGAACACACCTTGCAGAAGGCTTAGTACGTGCAGGAATTGGTAAGCTATATATTGTTGATCGAGATTATATTGAATATTCAAACTTGCAACGTCAAACGCTGTTTACAGAAAAAGATGCACGTGAGCAAGTTCCCAAAGTTATTGCTGCACAACGCGCGTTACAAGCAATTCGTCAAGATATTGAGATCGAAGCTTTTATAGAACATGTAGATGCTTCTTTTTTAAGTCGAATAGTCGGTCAAGTGGATTTGGTTATGGATGCAACGGATAATTTTGACACACGTATGCTCATCAATGATGCTGCGTACGATTTGGGGAAGCCATGGATTTATGGTGGTGTTGTACAGAGTACATATGTTGAAGCACCATTTATTCCAGGACAAACACCATGCTTTCAATGTCTAATCCCTCAAATGCCTGCAATGAATTTAACGTGTGATACAGTAGGCGTAATACAGCCTGCTGTCACAATGGCGACCAGTTTACAGTTGCGAGATGCCTTAAAAATCTTAACAGAAACACCTATTACTGCAAGGTTAACTTATGGTGATATATGGGAGGGATTACACCAATCTTATGGCTTTAGTCGTTTGCAAAGAAAGACGTGTACAACGTGTGGCGAATCCCCTACATATCTTTATATGAAACGAGAGCAGCATGTAGATTATGCGGTATTATGTGGTCGTGATACAGTACAATACCAACACCCGAGTTTATCGTATAAACAGATGATTGATTATTTAGAAGCACGTCATATACGTTACCATACAAATGGTTATCTGATTCAATTTATGTTTGATACATACCGTATTGTCGCTTTTCAAAATGGACGGTTACTTATACACGGTATGCGTGAACCGGCACAAGCACAAACGTTAATCCGTAAGTTATTTGGATAAGTTAAAGGAAGGTGTAAAAATGCATGTAAATGTAAAGTTAGATAGACAGATACGCTGTGCAGTATTAACTGTCTCAGACACACGTACAGTTGAAACAGATAAAGGTGGACAATTGGTTAAAACACTATTAGAAACAATTAACACGGAAATACAACCTGCACATTACTGTATTGTGAAAGATGATAAAGTACAAATTCAGAGGCAAATTCAAGATTGGTTGGCTGATGATATAGATGTCATCATTACAACGGGTGGCACAGGTATTGCTCAAAGAGATGTTACAATAGAAGCAGTAACTCCTTTGCTAACCAAACAAATAGAAGGTTTTGGAGAACTTTTTCGCTATTTAAGTTATACAGAAGATGTTGGAACACGAGCACTACTATCTCGAGCAATAGGTGGTACGGTTGATGACAAATTGATTTTTTGCTTACCGGGATCAACAGGAGCTGTGAAGTTAGGGCTGAATAAGCTCATACTCCCTGAGTTGAATCATCTCATACATGAATTGACAAAGTAGTATACTGCGTGTGATAGGGAGATGAATTTTAGTTAAGAGGATGAGGCAGTAGCTGACAAGAATGAAACCTACTTTTATAAGCTTGAATCAACCCAAGTCAGCCTTGCCAAGAGAGTGAGTCATTTATAATGTGCATCAAGAGTATATTTACTGACGTGCATAGTCAGATTTGCCGCCTGTCTTTTTAACAAGATATGTTTGTCCGATAATCATCCCTTTGTCAACGGCTTTACACATATCATATACGGTAAGTGCTGTTGCAGATGCAGCAGTGAGTGCTTCCATCTCTACACCAGTACGTCCAGTTGTAGAGACTGTTGTTTCAATATGAAGTGTATGTTGTGTGTCAGTAGATGACCAATCAAAAGAAACATCAACACCAGATATGGGCAATGGGTGACACATTGGAATGAGTGACGCTGTATTTTTAGCGGCCATAATACCTGCAATTTGTGCAGTGTTAAGAACATTGCCCTTTTTATTTGTATTGTTAGTGATTTGTTGATAGATAGTATCATTTACAATAATACTTGAATGTGCAATTGCCGTTCTTTTAGTGATTGATTTTTCAGAAACGTCAACCATTTTAGCGCGCCCTTGTTCATTGATGTGAGTAAATTCAGACATGTTATTCCTCCTTTAAAATCCAAGGTAAGTATAGCATGAATTTTAAATTTTGTTAGGAGTGAAAAAGTATGGTCGTAGAAAAGAGACATCCGATTCCAGTAGCAGAAGCCATCAAACGTGTAGTGAGTGTGCCTATTTGTACTGAAACAATTCAAGAAAATATTTATAATTGTGAAGGTTACATTTTAGCTGAAGATATTGTTGCAACATACGATATTCCGCGTTTTGATAAGTCCCCTTATGATGGATTCGCAATTCGTAGTGAAGATTCGCAGGGAGCCAGTGGTGAGAATCGCATTGCTTTTGAAGTAGTTGATCATATTGGTGCGGGGGCAGTATCGTCTCAAACTTTACAACAAGGGCAAGCTGTACGCATTATGACAGGAGCTCAAATTCCTGAAGGAGCCGATGCAGTTGTCATGCTTGAACAAACGACAGAAACAACAAACGGTTTCACAGTGCGTAAGCCTTTTGGGCATTTAGAAAATATCTCCTTGCAAGGTGAAGAAACGAAAACTGGAGATGTCGTACTACATCGTGGACAACGTATTAATGCAGGTGCCGTTGCAGTATTAGCAACATTTGGCTATGCTGAAATACCTGTTTATCGTAAACCGACTGCAGCTATTATTGCGACTGGAAGCGAATTGTTAGATGTTACTGATGATTTAGAACCGGGGAAAATTCGTAATTCTAATGGACCTATGATTCATGCATTGTTACAAAAAGAAGGGATTACGTGCGAACGTTATAATATTCAAAAAGATTATTATGATGATAGTTTAGATGTTGTTCAATCTGCACTTGCTAAACACGATATAGTGATTACAACTGGTGGTGTATCGGTTGGTGATTTTGATTATTTACCAGACATTTATCGTGCATTAGAAGCAGAGGTACTATTCAACAAAGTGGCAATGCGACCAGGCAGTGTGACAACAGTAGCCGTAGTAAATCATAAATATTTATTCGGTTTATCTGGTAACCCATCTGCATGTTATTCGGGATTTGAGCTGTTTACAAAGCCAGCACTTTATCACATGATGGGAGCAAGAAAGTATTATCCTGCGATGGTTCGTGCTACATTGATGGAAGATTTTTCAAAAGCGAATCCATTTACTCGATTTGTACGTGCAGAAGCGATGATAAATGGGAGAGAAGCAACTGTTCGACCCTCAGGTTTTAATAAGTCAGGTGCTGTTGTTTCTATTGCTCATAGTAACGCAATGATGATGTTACCGGGTGGGACGAGAGGTTATCGTATTGGACATGAAGTGGATGTACTATTGACTGCATCAGAGATGTATCAGCAGGAGTTATATTTATGATTCTGCAAATTGTTGGCTTTAAAAATAGTGGGAAAACGACATTAATGGCGTATGCTGTACATAAATTGAAGACATTAGGTTACCCTGTTGTAACGATCAAGCATCATGGACATGCTGATGAAGAGATTACTTTGCCTGTCGATACAGTAGATCATATGCGCCATTTTAAAGCAGGTGCAGATCAAAGCATTGTTCAAGGACACGATTATATTGAAATGATACAGCGTAATAATCAGACATCACTTGAGACTTTGATTGAATCGTGTGTTACGATGGACAATAGTATTATCCTTGTAGAAGGTTATAAACAAGCGCAGTATCACAAAGTCATTGTATACAGTACGGAAGATGAAAAGTTAAAACTACAACAGTTAGAAAATGTGCAATATCAAATAAACGGTACAGTAGAGAACATAGATTTTTCGAAGTTTGGTCTATGGTTGGAGATGTGGGCGAAGCAGAGAGTAGGTGAGTAAGTTGAAACAATATGAAGTAACGACACAGGTCATTGAACCAGAACAGTATAGACGATGGACATTAAATGCTAAACAAGGTGCAGTTGTAGTGTTTACAGGTCATGTACGCGAATGGACAAAAGGCATTCGTACAGAGTATTTAGAATATGAGGCTTATGTTCCAATGGCAGAAAAAAAACTTGCACAAATTGGTGAAGAAATTAGTGTGCGTTGGCCGGGGACAGTGACAGCAATTGTGCATCGTATTGGTGCTTTAGATATATCAGATATTGCAGTATGTATTAGTGTATCTTCACCACATCGTAAAGATGCATATGCTGCTAATGAGTACGCAATAGAAAGAATTAAAGAAGTTGTCCCAATATGGAAAAAAGAGATATGGGAAGACGGTGCGCAATGGCAAGGTCATCAGCGAGGTTATCATGAAGATGCTGTGGAGAAGGGAGAGGTGTGACAGTGAAAGTCCTTTATTTTGCGGAAATTAAAGAAAAATTAGACCGTGCAGAAGATACATTTCATTTTGATTATGAGTTGACAGTAGCGGAACTTAAACAGCATTTATATCAAACTTATCCAGTTATTCAAGGCAAAACTTTTCAAGTTGCAGTGAATGAAGAGTTTGTACAGGAAGATGCCATTATTACCACTGATGATGTTATCGCACTGATCCCACCAGTGAGTGGAGGTTAAAATATACAGATGAAAGCAATCATATTAGCAGGTGGTCAGTCAGAACGATTTGGACGACCGAAAGCATTTGCAACAGTACAAGGTGAGATGTTTTATCAACGTTTGATTCGAACATTAGAAGCAACGAACATGTTTCGAGAGGTTCTCATCAGTACCAATGCACAGTTGGCGGAACGGTTTAAAGATATACGCGTCGTAGTAGATGAAAAACAACATCGAAATAAAGGGCCACTTGCTGGCATTTATAGCGTAATGCAACAAGACGATGAAGACTTATACTTTGTAGTATCGGTGGATACGCCAATAATAACGCAAAAAGCAGTGAGTCAATTATATCAATTTTTAGTAGCGAATCTTATCGAATCACAACTAGATATTGCAGGTTTTGCATCAAATGGTTATCCTATACCGACTATTGCTTTTTATCATCGCAATGTTCAATCTACTATTAAAACAGTATTAGCATCCGATGATTTAAGTATGAAACACGTCTATCAACAAGTGTCATCAGCATGGTTAGATGTTGATGACATAGAAAGTGTCGGACAGTGGTATCGCAATATCAACTACCCACAAGATTTAGTGATGTTAGAGGCAGAATACGTGAAATAACCAATAAAGGAGGGCGCAAGATGACAACACAAATATTAGATAAACTTGGGCGACCTATCCGTGATTTGCGCATTTCCGTTACAGATCGTTGTAATTTTCGTTGCGATTATTGTATGCCTAAAGAGATATTTGGTGATGACTATACATTTCTACCTAAAGATGAATTATTAACATTTGAAGAGATGGTACGCGTGACACGTATCTATGCACAACTCGGCGTAAAAAAAGTACGTATTACAGGTGGAGAACCATTATTACGTCGAGATTTGCATAAATTGATTGCACAAATTCATAAAATTGATGGAATAGAAGATATTGGTTTGACGACAAATGGATTGTTACTAAAAAAACATGGTCAAAAGTTGTACGATGCAGGTTTGCGTCGAATTAATGTCAGCTTGGATGCAATTGACGATACATTATTTCAATCCATTAATAACCGTAATATTAAAGCGGAAACCATATTAGATCAAATTGATTATGCAGTACAAGTTGGCTTTGAAGTCAAAGTCAATGTCGTTGTGCAAAAGGGTGTAAATGATAATCAAATTATACCGATGATTGATTACTTTAAAGAAAAAGATGTTACGATTCGTTTTATTGAGTTTATGGATGTAGGCAATGACAATGGCTGGGATTTTAGTAAAGTTGTGACGAAAGATGAAATGTTAGCAATGATTCAACAAGCATTTGAGATAGAACCTGTTCCACCACGTTATTACGGAGAAGTAGCGAAATATTATCGCCATGTTGGCGCAAAGTCGAAGTTTGGTTTAATTACAAGTGTTTCAGAATCCTTTTGTTCGACATGTACGCGTGCAAGATTATCTTCAGATGGTAAGTTTTATGGTTGTTTGTTTAGTACTGTGGATGGTTATGATGTTAGAGCATTATTAAGAAGTGAGGCATCAGATCGTGAAGTGATGGAAACTTTGAAAGGCTTGTGGCACATTCGAGAAGATCGTTATTCTGATGAACGTACAGAGCAAACAGTTGCAAATCGTAGAAGAAAAAAAATTAATATGAACTACATCGGTGGATGAAAAAACGACTATGATAGTGACAGAGAGCTTGCTATTATAGTCGTTTTGTATATAGAGATGGATATGAGGTGAAATTTCATATTTTTAGTGTTCAGTCCTGTGTGATTTTATAAAGCATGTGTTGATGGAGTTGGTGGAGTAAGTCTAGTGTTTGTTGTTCGATAGATGGTGAAAGTTGTAATGAAGCGAGCAACTCTTCTTGTACTAGGCTAAGTTTACTTTTTAAGGCGTTATGAACATCTTGACCAGTAGAAGAAAGGTTGAGTAGCTTCTCTCTTTTATCTTCTCCAGGGGTGACAATAAGCCACCCCCGTGCATCAAGTACTTTTAAGATTTTACGTGTTGTAGGTTTTTCAATTGAACGTCTTTTAGAGATTTGTGCAAGTGTTGTATTAGGGTGTGCTTGTATATCTTTCAGTATTAACCACTGTGCAGGATGAAGTGTGTATTCATCCAGAAGTGGCTGCACAATTTTCATATAAGGGCGATATAATTTTGTAAGATGGTCAAAGAGTGCTGCGGATTCCATAACAAGTTCCTCTCTATTGTAATAGTGATTATCATTATAACATTTCATAAATGGCATACCTATATTTAATGTTTAAAAGTCAGTATATTAGCGTATAAAGATTAGAAACATGAAAAGTTTTACAACGTGTTTAGATTGCTATCCTACATCCTACTTTTTTTGATAAAATGAAGGGAACTTATATAAAATTCAGGAGTGATGAAATGATAGACATCGAATTTGATCACATCATACACTATGTAGATGATCTCGAACGTTTTGAATTTCCCGGGCAATATTTAGAAATTCATAAAGGGGGACGTCATGAAAATTTAGGTACATTTAATCGCCTTGTATATATTAATCTGAGCTATATTGAACTTCTTGATATTTTTAATCAAGGAAAAATCAAACAACAATCTAAAACACAGGAAGGCAAGTATTCATTTGCATCTTCTATTGTCGAAAAAGGATATCAACAAGGATTTAAAAAAGTTTGTTTCAGAACGCATGATATTCATAAGCTTAAAGAACAGTTTTTAGCGCGTGGTTTGGAAGTTGTAGGACCTGTAAGCATGAAGCGTCAAAATAAAAAGGGACATGAGATTCAATGGCAGCTTCTTTATGTTAATGACCATCATTTTGATGTGATGATGCCTTTTTTTATACAATGGAATAAATCAGATGACGAACGAGAAGCTGATTTGAAAGAATACTTCCAAAGTCAACTTGAGATTGATATGATAGAGTTTCGTTCACATCAGAGACAAACTATGGTAGAGAATTGGAAAAAGTGGTTTGATATGGAAGTTGTTGAAACAGCTGATAAGTATACATTACTCCAAAGTCCAATCAAAAAAGTTAAGTTTAAAATCACAGAAGGTAAAGACGATATGATTGATGGCATATATATGATAGACAAAACAATTGATGCGCCAATACTTATTCGAACACGTGGTGCAAACTATCATTTTAAACCTGAATAATATAATCGTTGTATAACATTATCGATCAAGAGAGAAAAAGAATGAAGTAAAAGGAGTATGAATTCATGAAATTGATGAACATTACAAACCAAGAGCATGATGCATTTGTAAAGTCACATCCTAACGGTGATTTGTTGCAATTAACACAATGGGGAGAAACGAAAAAGTTAACAGGTTGGTATACGAAACGTATTGCTGTTGGAGAAAACGGTAATATCCATGGCGTTGCACAGTTGCTATTTAAAAAAATTGCACGTACACCTTTTACGTTATGTTATGCTTCACGTGGATTCGTAGTAGATTATGCAGATCAACGTGCAGTTAAGACTTTACTTGTAGAAGCGATTAAAATAGCTAAACAAGAAAAGGCCTATACTATAAAAATTGATCCAGATGTTGAAGTGGAAGAAGGAATGACAGTTGTACAGGACTTGCAATCATTAGGATTTCGTCATAAAGGCTTTAAAGAAGGATTAGCGAAAGATTATATTCAGCCTCGTATGACAATGGTTACACCCATCGATAAGTCTGATGAGGAATTGATTCAAAGCTTTAAAACAAATAATAGAAATAAAGTGCGTTCAGCTTTGAAAAAAGGCACAATAGTTGAGCGTGCAGGTCGTGAACAGTTAGACATTTTCACGGCACTTATGAAAGAAACTGGAGAGCGTGATGGCTTTTTAACAAGAGATATATCTTATTTTGAAACAATATATGATGCACTACATAAAGATGGGGATGCAGAACTTTTTCTCGTTAAGTTAGAGCCGACCAAGGTTTTAGAAGTTTTGTACACTGAAAAAGCAGATTTAAAAGCTGAAGAAGAAGCTTTATTAAATAAAGATCAAAAACTAAAAAAAGTACGTAACAAGCTAAAAGATATACACACACAATTACCTGTGAAACAAAAAGCAATTGCAGAAATGGAAAAGCTTAAACAAGAACATCCTGAGGGTCTATACTTATCAGGTGCGTTACTCATGTTCTGTGGTTCGAAAGCATATTATCTTTACGGTGCTTCATCTAATCAATATCGAAAATTTTTACCTAACCATCATATGCAGTTTGTGATGATGCAATATGCACGTGAAAAAGGCGCAAAAACGTATGACTTTGGAGGAACAGATAATAATCCTGATAAAAGTTCAAGTCACTATGGCTTGTGGGAGTTTAAGCGTATGTGGGGGACATATTTGAGCGAAAAAATTGGAGAATTTGATTATGTCCTTAACCCCATATTGTACAAGGCGATTGAGCAATTTAAACCACAGTTAACAGAGCTGAAAATAAAAGTTGTACGTAAACTGAAAGAACATAAGAAGAAATAATGAGCGAGTCATAAGTCCATCTCTTCTAAAGATTATTGATACGAGGTGGACTTTCTCGCGTGCGAAAAAGGAATTCATAGATAAATAATTATGAAGTAATCAAGAGGAGTGTCAACTTGTGGTTAAAAAATTAATTGATTTTTCACTTTCGAATAAGTTTGCTGTAATGTTAATGGTGATACTTATTATTTTAGGCGGTGCATATGCAAGCTTTAAGATGAAGTTAGAATTATTGCCAGACACAGAGCCACCTATGCTGACAATCACAACGACTATGCCGGGTGCAACGCCAGAAACAGTAATGGAAGAGGTCAGTGATCCGATAGATGATGCTATTCGAGGAATGTCCGATGTTTCGAGTGTAAAAACAGAATCACTTGCCAATGCATCACTCATTACTGTTAACTTTAATGAGCATACAGATATGGATGATGCAGAGCAACGAATTGATAAAGCATTGAAAAAAATTGAATTTGATGAAAGTGTTGAATCACCGGAAATACAGCGCAATTCATTGTATGCTTTTCCTGTTGTAGCCTATTCTATTTTGCATGATAAAAATGACATTAAGGCAAGTACAAAGGCTGTTAAAGAGAATTTAATTCCAAAGCTACAAGAAATAAACGGTGTACAACGTGCGACAGTCAATGGACAAACGAGTCGCCAAGTCACTATTGAATTTGATGAACAAAAATTAGGAAAAGCTGGTCTTACACAGCAGCAAGTTTCAGATTATATTGAAGCTGCAACTAAAGAAGTCCCGCTTGGTTTATTCCAGTTTGGTGATACAGAAAAATCAATAGTAATAGATGGTCAATTCACATCTGTTGATACATTAAAAGCGATGGACATACCATTAGCTATTGCGCAACAGCAAGAAGATACATCACAAAGTTCATCAGCTGAAAATACACCGTCAGCAAGTGAAGGGGCTGGACAGTCGGTAAAATTACAAGATATTGCCAAAGTTTCTTTGACAGATGAACGAGACTCTATTTCAAGAACTAACGGAAAAGATGCTGTTGATATACAAGTTATTAAAGCGCAAGATGCGAATACTGTTGCTGTTGCTAAAGAAGTAGACGATACGATTCAATCATTTGTTAAAACACATAAAGATTTGAAGTCTGTTCAAATTATGGATACTGCTAAGCCGATTAAAGATTCATTAAATACGATGATTGAAAAAGCACTACTGGGTTCTATTGTTGCAATTATTGTAATTATGCTATTTTTACGTAATTTCCGTATGACTACTATTTCAGTTGTATCTATTCCACTGTCGTTATTAATTGCGATGATTGCATTGAAGTTAACAGATGTATCATTAAATATTTTGACATTAGGTGCCTTGACCGTAGCAATTGGGCGTGTGATCGACGACTCTATTGTGGTGATTGAAAATATTTATCGCAGGCTAACGCGTACAGATGAACAACACACAGGTGATGGACTAATTGTGAGTGCAACTAAAGAAGTATTTATACCGATTATGTCTTCTACTATCGTAACCATTGTAGTATTTGCACCATTAGCTTTTGTAACGGGGATGGTGGGTGAGATGTTCCGACCATTTGCATATGCTGTTGCATTTAGTTTATTAGCTTCTTTATTAGTTTCGATTACGGTTGTTCCTGTCCTCGGTTCAGTATTTTTCAAAAAAGGACTTCGACGCAAACCACAAGAAAGTGTAGGTGTGGTTGGACGTTACTACAAACGTATTTTAAGTTGGAGTTTGGATCATAAATGGCTTGTCATGATTTTAAGTACAGTCCTATTATTAGCCAGTATTGGTATCGGTATTATGAAAGTAGGGACAAGTTTTATTTCGACAGGTGAAGATAAATTTATGGCGCTGACTTATTCACCAAAACCAGGAGAAACAGAACAGGGTGTATTGAGTCATGCGGAACAAGTTGAAAAATATTTGAGTGCTAATCAATATGTCAATAATGTACAGTATTCTGTTGGTGGTGCATCACCGGTTGATCCAACAGGTAGTACAAACAGCATGGCATTAATGGTGGAGTATGATACGCAAACGCCACATTTCGATGAGGAACCTCAACGTGTGCTAGATCATATTGCTTCGTATAAACATCCAGGTGAATGGAAACATTTAGATATGAGTACAGGTGCAGCATCTAATGCATTAACGGTACAAGTTACGGGCCCATCCCCTGAAAAAATTGAAAAAACGGTTAAAACAGTTGAACAAAAAATGAAAGGTATTAAAGGCTTAACAAACGTCAAGTCAGACTTAGCTGAGACGTATGAACAATACGAGGTGAAAGTGGACACTGAAAAAGCTGGGGAACAAGGTATTACAGCAGGACAACTTGCGATGATGTTGAATGCCAACATTCCAGATACAACAGTTTCCAAAGTGAAAGGGCAATCACAGACATATGATGTTGTTGTAAAGCAAAAAAAAGAAACGGAATGGACACAACAAAAACTTGAACAAACGCCGATCCCTTCACCAACAGGATCATCTGTAACATTAAGTGATATTGCTACTTTAGAGAAAACCTCAACTCCTAATAAACTTGTAAAAGAGGGTGGCGATTATACAAGTACGGTAACAGGTAGTATTTCAGGTGATGACGTAGGCGCAATATCACAAGAAGTGATGAAAGTATTAAATCAATTAGATAAGCCAAGCGATATTCAAACATCGTTAGGTGGAACAAATGAAGATATTGAAACAGCCTTTACACAATTGATGTTTGCGATGTTAGCAGCCATCTTAATCGTATATCTTGTATTAGTACTGACCTTCAAGGGAGGTCTTGCACCATTTACAATTTTATTCTCATTACCATATACCGTCATTGGTGTAGTCTTCGCATTGATATTAACTGGAGAAACACTTTCTGTACCGAGTATGATTGGTATGCTGATGCTGATCGGTATTGTAGTAACGAATGCTATTGTTCTTATTGATAGAGTCATTAACAATGAGCAAGCAGGTATGTCTATGAAAGCAGCATTGTTGGAAGCAGGAGGTACACGAATTCGCCCGATTTTAATGACTGCAATTGCGACAATTGGAGCGTTGATACCACTATTATTTGGTCAAGATAGTTCGGTGCTGATTTCTAAGGGACTTGCAGCAACTGTAATTGGTGGTTTGCTCTCTTCTACATTATTAACATTGATTGTTGTTCCAGTGATTTATGAGGTATTATTTACTATAAAAAAGAGATTGACAAAAAAGTCTGAAAATATTGACGTACATTAATTCATTTTGTAAGATGAAAACAATAAAAACAAGTGTTTAGACAAGCTTTAGTGACAGAGAGAACGTATTAAAATAGAAATTTTAGCTAGAGCTGAAAGGATTGTGTAGAGGTTTTTTCTCTTGAAGCGCTAAAGTAACTATTGGCAAATGTAGATTGGCACTTGTAAGCAGTGGGACGATGACATGTTTAAGTTATTGTCCCACGTCTTTATATATTTTTATGCATCATCGTGTTGATATATGTGCGAGGGGGAAGTTTATGGCTTACACAACAATTCTAAATCAAATACCGGATAGTTATTTTGGTAAAACAATGGGGCGAAAGGTAGTGCATGGACCTTTACCACTAATCAATCTTGCAGTAGGGATTCCAGATGCAGATACGCCACAACTTATTTTAAATGCTTTGTCAGAGGCTATTCAAAAGCCAGAAAACCAAAAATATTTAGCTTTTCAAGGCAAAGGTGCGTTTAAAAAAGCAATCACCGATTTTTATAAGCGTCAATTTGATGTAGATTTAGATCCAGACAAAGAAGTATGTTTATTTTATGGTACGAAGAATGGATTAGTTGCCTTGCCTACGTGTGTAATTGAGCCAGGGGATGAAGTATTATTGCCTGATCCAGGATATACAGATTATGAAGCAGGAGTACATTTAGCACATGGCATCCCTAAACCATTGAAACTTTCACCGGAGTATCATTACTTGCCACAATGGGAAAACGTGAACACAGAAAAGACTAGACTTATTTATTTAACATATCCTAATAATCCAACGGGTTCAGTGGCCACACCAGCATTTTTTCAACAAACGATTGATCATTTTCGTCATACAGATACGAGAATTGTACATGATTTTGCCTATCAGGCCTTTGGGTTTGATGCCCCTAACCCTAGTATTTTACAAGCAGAGGGAGCAAAAGAGATTGCTGTTGAAGTTTTTTCTTTTTCTAAAGGATATAATATGTCAGGGTACCGCGTTGGGTTTGCAGTTGGAAACTCAGAAATCATTGCAAACTTACAAAAGTGGCATACACATACACAGGCAGGTATGTACGGAGCTTTACAAGACGCATGTACAGTAGCATTAAATGAATGTGATGACATATTACTCCAACAAAATGAGATATTCAAACGACGTCGTGATATGATAGAAGCAGTATTAACAGCACATGACATTCCGCATGAGCCAATCAAAGGAGGCATATTTTTGTGGTTAGCTTGTCCACCCAATATGTCGAGTGACGCATTTATTGCATACTTGTTAAAAGCGCAATCTATCCTAGCAGCACCGGGACATCCTTTTGGTGAAGAAGGAGAAGGTTATGTACGTATTTCTTTTGCAATTAATGAGAAACAGTTACAAGAAGCACTCGAACGCCTCATAGCATTAAAGCCGTTATACTGTGAAGATAAATAGTGAAAAGCCATTGTTTGACCTTGAGTATAGGGAAACAATGGCTTTTGATATGATTATTTATATTAAAATGATAGTGACTATAATATAAATGATGAGAATCAGAATGGTCATCATATTTAGAATGCGTACACCTTTTTGATCTTGTTTATAGTGTTTAAATGCAGTGATTTCTACATTGCCAATGAGCATAAGTAATACTGCAAAAAGCCACCATGTCATTGCTGGATAGTAGAGTAGAGAAGTTGCTACAACAATAATAAGCAAGACTGACATGAGTATGCGTAAAATTTTAGGCAACAAAATATCCATTTTAAAAATACTAATATAAGCCACGATGAGATACATCAGTGGTAACAAAATGAGATAAATTGACATTTGGGTACATCCTTTCTGTAAATAAACCAATAAATATGTAGCCATATGAACGAGAATAAAACAACTGACATGATCAATATGTATGTGAAATACAACTAAAACATTAGTGTGAAAAGGTGAATTAAAAATAAACAAGATGAGGGTAGAGATTCTACTCATTATATAAGGTTTGACATGCTCATTTTTCAATTTAGTTTGTGCTAACCTATCATAGAAAGAAGATGATCGTCTAATGCCCCAGTTTAAAAATGAATCATATACAGTAATGATTTAAAGTTTTTTTCGTATTTCAGCAATTTGTTGTTCGATTGCTTCAAGTTGTTTGATAAGTGGATCAACTTGTTGAGAAGTAGATTCTCGTTTTTCTAAATCCCCTTGTAGACGAACGTAATCCATTTTAAGTTCTTGTAATTGTTGTGCCAAGTCCATAGCGCATCCTCCTTGCTTCAATTGTATTAATTATAGCATGTTACCATTGCAATAATAAAACTTTTTACAGTACGATAGTATGAAGTAATATAGAAAGCTTAAAAGATTTGTTGATAAAATATAAAGCGTTTTAACAATGGAGCGTTAACTTTAATTTGGATATAGGGAGGGGATTTACATGACGATGAACTTTATGATTATTTTACTTTTGATTGCAGTGGGTTATATGTTAAAGCGTCTTAACTTTATAACAGGTGCAGATAGTAAAGTGATTTCAACAATTGTTTTAAATGTAACATTGCCTGCTGTTGTTATTGTTAATCTCAATGACGTTTCATTAACCCCTTCTTTATCGATACTACCCGTAATGATGGTTTTATACGGTATTTTAACTAAAGTGTTGATTGTATTAATGTTTTTAAAGTACACCAATGAAGTCAGGGGTACTGTTGCAATGATGATTGCGAGTATGAATATCGGTATTTTTGCTTATCCACTCGTTCAACAAATTTGGCCAGATAAAGGCTTGATTTATTTTGGTATGGCAGACATTGGTGGGGCGATTGTCATGTTTGGTTTGACATATTTTGTGGCAACATATTTCAAAAACATGGGTGGTGGATTAAATCCTAAATTAATTTTGAGCAATATGATTAAATCAGTCCCACTCATGACTTATATCGTTATGCTTATATTGAATGTGTTAAGTATTCGTTTATCGGACAATATGATTCGATTTTTTGATGTTCTTGGTCAAGCTAATTTGCCATTGTCTATGATTTTATTAGGTGTACTTATGGATTTTAAATTGGATCGTCGTTATTTGCCTTTAACTTTGAAATATTTAGGCTTGCATTATGGGTTTGGTTTTTTCTTTGGGACACTTGTTTATTTGTTTTTACCTGTGACAGATCCAATGATTAAAACGACGCTTCAACTGATATGGGTACTACCTGTTGGTGTTGCTGCACTTTCATATGCTGTACAATTTCGTTATCGAACATTACCTGTTATTGCAATGTCTAGTAATGTAACAATCGTGATTAGCATTATTATTCTGTATGTTTATCAATACTTTTTCGTAGTATCTTAGTTTTAAAAACACGCCTCAACTTTAAGTAAAAGTAGGCGTGTTTTTAATAGGCGTACGTCTTCTAAAAATCTTTGAAGTATTGCAACATATTGGATAGGTAGCTTGTTGGTGTAAGATTGGGCAGTTGTCCGCTTTTGTATAAATGTAGTAATGCGTGAGAAACTTTATGGGCGTTATCCCCTTAATTAGTTCAGTTTGTAATGATTATAAGATTTTTGAACAGTGAAAGAAAGTTGTACAATCATCTGAGTTGTTTAACAAGGAGAAATATTTTTGAAGATAAGGACATGTTACAATAAAAATTAAAAGAAGAGATAAGAGGAGATTGAAGATGAAAGCACTTATTTTGGCTGAAAAACCATCAGTGGGACGAGATATTGCTAAGGCATTACACGTTAATCATTCAAAAAATGGTTATTTTGAAAGTGAACAATATATTGTCACATGGGCATTAGGTCATTTGGTAACTAATGCGACACCAGAGCAGTATGATAAAACATTACAACAATGGCGTTTAGAAGATTTACCGATTATCCCTAAGTATATGAAAACAGTTGTCATTGGCAAAACAAGAAAACAATTTAATACTGTACAGCATTTGATGAAACGAGAAGATGTCAAAGAAATTATTATCGCAACGGATGCAGGGCGTGAGGGGGAGCTTGTTGCACGTTTAATTATCGATAAAGCACACGTTAAAAAGCCGATTAAGCGTTTATGGATTAGTTCGGTCACTACTAAAGCAATACGTGATGGCTTTAAGCATTTGAAAGATGGACGTCAATATCATAACTTGTATCAAGCCGCTTTGGCGAGAAGTGAAGCAGATTGGATTGTAGGTATCAATGCTACACGTGCACTAACAACAAAGTACGATGCACAGCTATCATTGGGGCGTGTACAAACACCAACCATTCAACTTGTTCAAATGCGACAACAAGAGATTAAGAATTTTCAACCTCAGAATTATTATAGCTTATCTATTGATTTGCAAGGTGTTACATTTGAATATCAACATACACAACGCATCATGGACAAGTCTAAGTTAGATACACTCATTCAAACCATGGCATCGAAACAAGCTGAGATCATATCAGTAGAGACTAAACAAAAAAAGGCTTATCCAGGTATGTTATTTAATTTAACAGATTTACAACAAGCAGCTTATCAACGTTATCACTTGGGAGCGAAACAAACGCTTAATACATTACAACAACTATATGAACGCCATAAACTGGTCACGTATCCTCGTACAGATTCTAATTATTTAACAACAGATATGGTAGAAACTTTGAAAGAACGTCTACAAGCGGTGATGGGTACAGATTATAAGGAAGTTGCAAAAAAATTAGCACAGCAACAATTTACTGTTAAAGCAAGATATATTAACAATCAAAAGGTATCAGATCATCATGCTATTATCCCAACAGAAGTCCGCCCGAATATAAGTGATTTAACACCGACAGAACAGAAAGTTTATTTGTTAATCGTACAGCGTTTTCTTGAGGTACTTTCTCCACCTCATCGTTATATGGAGCAAAAAGTTATAGCTCGTGTAGTAGGAGAGACGTTCATGAATCAAACGAAACAAACGATAGAGCAAGGGTTTAGACAACTGCATACAGAAACGGAATCTAAACAAGATTTGCCGACATTTAAAAAGGGGATGTCTTTAAGTGTTCACAAGCCAGTTATTCATACACACCAAACGACCCCACCCCCTTATTTTAATGAGGGAACTCTGCTTAAAGCGATGGAACGACCAGATAAGTTCTTCCAATTACATGATAAGAAATCTGCGCAGACGTTAAGAGTAACAGGAGGGATTGGAACAGTTGCAACAAGAGCTGATATTATTGATAAACTTTACAATATGAATGCTATCGAAAACCAAGAAGGGAAAATTAAAGTAACTTCTAAAGGACGTCAAATATTAGACTTAGCACCAGATGCCTTAACTTCTCCATCGTTAACAGCAGAGTGGGAAGATAAATTGTTGCGCATTGAAAAGGGGGAATTTCAACGCCAACAATTTATGGCAGAAATGAAAAACTTTACACAAGATATTATTGAAACCATCAAAAATAGTGATCAAAAATATAAGCATGATAATTTAACATCTGCACAATGTCCAACTTGTGGCAAATTTATGTTGCGTGTCAACACTAAAAATGGATCCATGCTCATATGCCAAGATCCGAGTTGTAAGACGAAAAAAGATGTTAAAACAAAAACAAAAGCACGTTGCCCACAATGTAAAAAACGTTTGACAAAGTTTGGTGTTGGTAAACAAGCGACGTATCGATGTGTTTGTGGTTATACAGAGACGCAAGCGCAAATGGACAAACGTTTTAAAAATAAGGGGAAAGATAAAGTGTCGAAACGTGATATGAAAAAGTATATGAAGCAAGAAGAAAATTTAGAAAACAATCCATTTAAAGATGCATTAAAAGGATTAAAGTTATAAAAAAGATAAAAATCGAACGAAAATGAATAAAAGCGCATCAAAGTTCGTATTTGTTATTGAATTTCTTCAGTCTGCGTATTAAAATAAATAAGTATTTTAAATAAAGGAGCAAATTACAGTGAAACGATACTTCCACTTTGATGAACATCAGACCAATTATAAGAGAGAAATTCTTGGTGGTCTTACAACATTTTTATCTATGGCATATATTTTAGCAGTTAACCCGCAAGTACTTAGTTTAGCGGGTGTTGATGGTGTTCCAGCTGATCAAAAAATGGATCAAGGTGCTATTTTTGTAGCAACGGCACTTGCGGCATTTGTCGGTTGTTTATTTATGGGGCTTATTGCACGTTATCCAATTGCACTGGCACCCGGCATGGGACTTAATGCTTTTTTCGCCTTTACTGTTGTATTAACAATGGGTATTCCATGGCAGGTCGGCTTAACCGGTGTGTTTTTCTCAGGGTTTATCTTTGCCGTTCTAACCGCAACAGGCTTACGTGAAACAATTATTAATGCCATTCCATATGAAATGAAGATGGCGGTTTCAGCAGGTATAGGTTTGTTCATTACCTTCGTTGGATTGCAAAGCTCGGGCATTATTACTAAAAATGATGCAACATTAGTAACGTTAGGTAAAATTACTGATCCACCAGTGTTACTTGCAATTTTTGGTATTGTCATTACAGTGGTTCTTTATGCTAAAAAAGTCTCAGGAGCAATCTTTATTGGAATGGTACTTACTGCTATTGCTGGCCTAGTGACACAACAAATCGCACCACCTACTTCTATTATAGGTAAAATTCCAAGTATTGCACCTACATTCGGTGCTGCGTTCGAAGCTTTTCAAGATCCAGCACAGTTATTGACGATTCAATTTTTGATTGTCATTTTAACATTTTTGTTTATCGATTTCTTTGATACAGCAGGTACAATTGTGGCAGTAGCCTCACAAGCTGGCTTTATGAAAGATAACAAATTACCACGTGCAGGTCGTGCATTATTTTCTGACTCATTAGCAACAATGGTTGGAGCAGTATTTGGTACAACAACAACAACATCTTATATTGAGTCGACATCCGGAGTGGCTGTGGGTGCACGTACAGGGTTAGCCAGTATTGTAACAGGGGTATGTTTTTTACTTGCGTTATTTTTCAGTCCATTAATGGCTGTTGTCACATCGGCAGTAACAACACCAGCACTTGTGGTTGTGGGTGTACTTATGGCGTCTAACCTAGCAGAAATCAGTTGGAAAAAATTTGAAGTAGCAGTGCCTGCATTTGTTACGATTATTATGATGCCATTATCTTATTCGATTGCGACAGGTATTGCATGTGGATTTATCTTTTATCCGATTACAATGCTCCTAACAAAACGCCATAAAGAAGTTCATCCGATTATGTATGGTTTAATGGTTATCTTTATATTATATTTTGTGTTTGTACACGGTTAAAAAAACAGAGATACTTGTGTGAGAATATTACAAGTATCTCTGTTTTTATTTAATTTAATTTTTTGCGTGAATTCTCGTGATCTTGTTCATAAATGACACGTGCATGTGCATTCGGCAAGTAGACGGGTGTGGCATATAAAATAAATAGGAAGAAAAGTAATAAAATGAGCATGAGCCAATGTAAGAGCATACCAATAACTGGGATGATAGCAATACAGTTAACAATGGCACCTATTAGAGGAATAAGTACCATAGGACGTATCGAATTTTGTTTGTCAAAAAGTAATACTAAAACCATAACAACATAAATAAAAATATTAAATGCAAGAGGTTGCCATCCAAGGGCTAATACATACCAGCCACCTAAGAAAGGAAAGCCAGCAACGAATTCAGAAATTAATACGATAAAAGAAAATACAATGAGTAAGGTTTTTACTTTTTTTGTCACAACATTCACCTCGTAAATATAAACATAAATAGTTTAGAACTATCTATTATTATAAGCAATACTAAATGAAAGAACAAAAAAGAAGAAACAATCAAAAAAATTTATTGAAATGGTTGAACTTGTAAGATAATTAAAGTAAAATGACATGGTATGTGATTAGATATTAAAAAGTTACAAGAAAAGGTTGCTAATATATAGAACTTCCTGTAAAATATCTAATGTTGGACTTTTAAATGCGATGAAGCGAAAGGTTACTGACACACCCGGCCGCTTTGCCATGGCGTTGTGTGAGATAGTTTTCGTGGAGAAGTCTATCACTTTTAATGAAGACGAATAAGGAGGGTAAATAATGGCAAAACAAAAAATCAGAATCAGATTAAAAGCTTATGATCACCGTGTTATTGATCAATCAGCAGAGAAAATCGTTGAAACTGCGAAACGTTCTGGAGCAGATGTTTCAGGACCTATCCCGTTACCAACAGAAAAATCAGTGTACACAATCATTCGTGCGGTACATAAGTACAAAGATTCACGTGAACAATTCGAACAGCGTACACATAAACGCTTAATCGATATTGTTAACCCTACACCAAAAACAGTTGATGCCTTAATGGGCTTAAACTTACCATCAGGTGTAGACATCGAAATCAAATTATAATTAATACTTTAGGAGGTGGACTTTCGATGACCAAAGGAATCTTAGGAAGAAAAATTGGGATGACACAAGTATTCAGTGAAAACGGAGACTTAATCCCAGTAACAGTAATCGAAGCAAAAGAAAACGTAGTATTACAAAAGAAAACTGAAGAAATCGATGGATACAATGCGGTTCAAATCGGTTTTGAAAACAAAGAAGCATATAAAAAAGGAAGCAAATCTAACAAATATGCAAATAAGCCAGCTGAAGGTCACGCTAAAAAAGCAGACACAGCACCTAAGCGCTTCATTCGTGAATTCAGAAACGTTAACGTTGATGAGTACGAAGTAGGTCAAGAAGTCTCAGTAGATACATTCGAAGTAGGCGATATCATTGACGTAACAGGAACTTCAAAAGGTAAAGGGTTCCAAGGCGCTATTAAACGTCACAACCAAGCACGTGGACCAATGTCACACGGTTCTCATTTCCATAGAGCACCTGGTTCAGTAGGTATGGCGTCAGATGCATCTCGCGTATTTAAAGGACAAAAATTACCAGGTCGTATGGGTGGTAATACAGTAACTGTTCAAAACTTAGAAGTTGTTCAAGTTGATACGGAAAACAACGTAATTTTAGTTAAAGGTAATGTACCGGGTCCTAAAAAAGGTTTTGTACAAATCCAATCAGCAATCAAAGCTAATAAATAATTAGTAGTGAAAGGAGGAAATGCATAATGGCAAATTATGATGTATTAAAAGTTGACGGAACTAAAGCAGGTTCAGTTGAACTTAGCGATTCAGTATTCGCAATCGAACCAAATAATGATGTTTTATTCGAAGCAATTAACTTACAACGCGCTTCATTACGCCAAGGAACACATGCGGTTAAGAACCGTTCTGCAGTTCGTGGCGGTGGACGTAAACCATGGAGACAAAAAGGAACAGGCCGTGCGCGTCAAGGTACAATCCGTGCACCACAATGGCGTGGTGGTGGCGTAGTATTCGGACCTACTCCAAGAAGCTATGCTTATAAAATGCCTAAGAAAATGCGACGTTTAGCATTACGTTCAGCACTTTCATACAAAGTTCAAGAAAATGAATTCAAAATTGTGGATAACTTCAATTTAGAGGCACCAAAAACAAAAGAATTCAAAACAACATTAACTAATTTAGAATTACCTAAAAAAGTTTTAGTTGTAACTCTTGGTGAAGATGTAAATGTTGAACTATCAGCACGTAACATTCCGGGTGTACAAATCACAACACCTGAAGGTTTAAATGTATTAGATTTAACACACGCTGACAGCGTATTAATTACTGAAGAAGCAGCTAAAAAAGTTGAGGAGGTGCTCGGATAATGGAAGCAAGAGATATTCTAAAGCGCCCCGTAATCACTGAAAAATCATCTGAAGCAATGGCTGAAGATAAATATACTTTTGATGTTGATGTTCGTGCAAACAAAACACAAGTTAAAAAAGCAGTAGAAGAAATCTTTGAAGTGAAAGTTGCTAATGTAAATATTATCAACTATAAGCCAAAGAAAAAACGTATGGGTCGTTATCAAGGCTATACAAACAAACGTCGTAAAGCAATCGTTACTTTAAAAGAAGGTCAAATCGACTTATTCAACTAATAAACAATTACCATTAAGGAGGTAAACGACAATGGCTCTAAAACATTATAAGCCAATTACTAATGGTCGTCGTAATATGACTACATTAGATTTCTCTGAAATTACAGAGTCAAAACCTGAAAAGTCATTATTACAACCGCTACCGAAAAAAGCGGGCCGTAACAACCAAGGTAAATTGACTGTTCGCCATCATGGTGGAGGACATAAACGTCAATACCGTGTTATTGATTTCAAACGTAATAAAGATGGAATTGCTGGTAAAGTAGATTCAATCCAGTATGATCCTAACAGATCAGCGAATATTGCATTAATTGTATACGCTGATGGTGAGAAACGTTACATCATTGCACCTAAAGGATTACAAGTAGGTCAAATCGTTGAAAGTGGTTCAGAAGCTGACATTAAAGTGGGGAACGCACTTCAATTAAAAGACATTCCAGTCGGTACAGTGATTCATAATATTGAGTTAAAACCAGGTCGTGGTGGTCAAATCGCTCGTTCTGCAGGAGCAAGCGCTCAAGTTTTAGGTAAAGAAGGTAAATATGTACTTGTAAGACTTCGCTCTGGTGAAGTTCGTATGATTTTATCATCTTGCCGTGCAACAGTTGGACAAGTTGGTAACCTCCAACACGAACTCGTTAATGTTGGTAAAGCTGGTAAATCAAGATGGTTAGGTAAGAGACCTACTGTACGTGGTTCTGTAATGAACCCTAACGATCACCCACATGGTGGTGGTGAAGGTCGTGCACCAATCGGTCGCCCATCTCCTATGTCACCTTGGGGTAAACCAACGCTTGGTAAGAAAACACGTCGTGGTAAGAAACGTTCAGACAAACTTATCGTACGTGGTCGTAAGAAAAAATAAAAATAGCTTATTTGGGTGTGCGGCGTAATCGCTGCACGCACATAATAAGAAAGGAGGCGCCATTATGGCTCGTAGTATTAAAAAGGGACCTTTCGTCGATGATCATTTAATGAAAAAAGTAGAAGCGCAAGGCGACAGTCAGAAGAAGCAAGTAATTAAAACTTGGTCTCGTCGTTCAACAATTTTCCCAAACTTTATCGGACACACATTCGCAGTATACGATGGACGTAAACATGTACCTGTATATGTAACAGAGGATATGGTTGGTCACAAACTAGGTGAGTTCGCTCCAACACGTACATTCAAAGGACATGCTGCAGACGATAAAAAAACAAGAAGATAAATTATTTCTAGTAAGTAGAGGAGGAAATACGAATGGAAGCAAAAGCGGTTGCTAGAACTATCAGAATCGCACCTCGTAAAGTTAGATTAGTATTAGATCTAATCAGAGGTAAAGACGTAAGAGAAGCAGTAGCTATTTTAAAATTAACAAATAAAGCTTCTTCTCCAGTAGTAGAAAAATTATTAATGTCCGCTTTAGCTAACGCTGAACACAACTACGGTATGAACACTGATGAATTAGTTGTTAAAGAAGCGTATGCTAACGAAGGACCAACTTTAAAACGTTTCCGTCCACGTGCTCAAGGACGTGCAAGTGCTATTAACAAAAGAACAAGCCATATTACTATCGTAGTAAGTGATGGCAAGGAAGAAGCTCAAGAAGCTTAATTAAATCATTAAGGAGGGAACATTGTGGGTCAAAAAATCAATCCAATCGGACTTCGTGTTGGTGTAATTCGTGACTGGGAAGCTAAATGGTACGCTGAAAAAGACTTCGCATCACTTTTACACGAAGACCTAAAAATTCGTAAATTTATCGATAAAGCATTGAAAGACGCTTCTGTATCACATGTTGAAATCGAGCGTGCTGCTAATCGTATTAATATTGCAATTCATACTGGTAAGCCAGGTATGGTAATTGGTAAAGGCGGTTCAGAAATCGAAAAACTTCGTAACAAGTTGAACCAACTTACTGATAAAAAAGTTCACATCAACGTTGTTGAAATCAAGAAAGTAGATCTTGATGCACGATTAGTTGCTGAAAATATTGCACGTCAATTAGAAAACCGTGCGTCATTCCGTCGTGTTCAAAAACAAGCGATTGGTAGAGCAATGAAATTAGGTGCAAAGGGTATTAAAACTCAAGTATCAGGTCGTTTAGGTGGCGCTGACATCGCGCGTGCTGAACAATATTCAGAAGGAACTGTACCACTTCATACATTACGTGCTGACATTGATTATGCACATGCAGAAGCTGACACAACTTATGGTAAGTTAGGTGTTAAAGTATGGATTTATCGTGGTGAAGTTCTTCCTACTAAGAAAAATAGTGAAGGAGGAAAATAATTATGTTACTACCAAAGCGTGTAAAATATCGTCGTCAACATCGTCCTGACACAAAAGGTCGTTCAAAAGGCGGTAACTTTGTAACATTTGGTGAGTTTGGTCTTCAAGCAACTACAACTTCTTGGATTACTTCTCGTCAAATCGAATCAGCTCGTATTGCTATGACACGTTACATGAAACGTGGCGGGAAAGTTTGGATTAAAATCTTCCCTCACACACCATATACACAAAAACCTTTAGAAGTACGTATGGGTGCCGGTAAAGGTGCGGTTGAAGGCTGGATTGCAGTTGTTAAACCAGGTAGAATTTTATTTGAAGTTGCTGGTGTATCTGAAGAAGTTGCGCGTGAAGCATTACGTTTAGCAAGCCATAAACTTCCAGTAAAAACGAAGTTTGTAAAACGTGAAGAATTGGGTGGTGAATCAAATGAAAGCTAAGGAAATTAGAGACTTAACCACTTCAGAAATCGAAGAGCAAATCAAATCTTCAAAAGAAGAGCTTTTTAACCTACGCTTTCAATTAGCTACAGGTCAATTAGAAGAGACTGCACGCATCAAAACAGTGAGAAAAACGATCGCGCGTCTAAAAACTGTTGCACGTGAAAGAGAATTAGAACAAGGTAAAGCAAATCAATAATAATTGAAAGAGGAGGTTACTAAAGTGAGCGAAAGAAATGATCGTAAAGTTTACGTTGGTAAAGTAGTTTCAGATAAAATGGATAAAACAATTACTGTTTTAGTTGAAACTTACAAAACACACAAACTATATGGTAAACGTGTTAAATACTCTAAAAAATATAAAACACATGATGAAAACAATTCAGCTAAATTAGGAGATATCGTTAAAATTCAAGAAACGCGTCCTTTATCAGCAACAAAACGTTTCCGTTTAGTAGAAATTGTCGAAGAATCAGTAATTATTTAATGACTATTTAAAGATAAGGGAGGTTTAATCATGATCCAACAAGAAACACGTTTAAAAGTAGCAGACAACTCTGGTGCTCGTGAAGTTCTTACAATCAAAGTATTAGGTGGATCTGGCCGTAAAACAGCTAACATCGGTGATGTCATCGTAGCAACTGTTAAAAATGCTACACCTGGTGGCGTTGTTAAGAAAGGTGACGTTGTCAAAGCGGTAGTTGTACGTACAAAATCTGGTGTACGTCGTAAAGATGGTTCATACATCAAATTTGATGAAAATGCATGTGTTGTAATTCGTGATGATAAAGGTCCACGTGGTACACGTATTTTTGGACCAGTTGCACGTGAATTACGTGATGGAAACTTTATGAAAATCGTTTCCCTTGCGCCAGAAGTACTATAATTAATAGATAAACGAAACAAATTCAAGGAGGTGCCCACATGCATATCAAAAAAGGTGACAACGTTATCGTTATCGCAGGAAAAGATAAAGGTAAAAAAGGTACAGTTTTAGCAACTGAGCCTAAAAAAGACCGTGTTGTTGTTGAAGGTGTTAATATGATTAAAAAACATCAAAAACCAACACAATTTAATCCTGAAGGTGGAATCTTAGAAACTGAGGCTGCTATTCATGTTTCTAATGTACAAGTATTAGACCCTAAAACAGATGAACCTACACGTGTAGGCTACAAATTTGTTGATGGTAAAAAAGTTCGTATCGCTAAAAAATCAGGCGAAGAAATCAAGTCTAATAAATAATAATAGTTGAAAGGAGGATCCACTTTGAATCGTTTAAAAGAAAAATTTAACTCAGAAGTTACAGAGAACTTAGTTAAAAAATTCAATTACAGTTCAGTAATGCAAGTACCTAAAATCGACAAAATTGTAGTGAATATGGGTGTTGGTGACGCAGTACAAAACTCAAAAGTATTAGATACTGCTGTTGAGGAATTAACTGCTATCACTGGTCAAAAACCTTTAATCACAAAAGCTAAAAAATCAGTTGCGACATTCCGTTTACGTGAAGGTATGCCAATTGGTGCCAAAGTAACATTACGTGGCGAAAGAATGTATGAATTCTTAGATAAATTAATTTCTGTTTCACTTCCACGTGTACGTGACTTCCGTGGTGTATCTAAAAATGCATTTGATGGTCGCGGTAACTACACATTAGGTGTTAAGGAACAATTAATTTTCCCTGAGATTGACTATGATAAAGTATCGAAAGTACGTGGAATGGATATCGTTATCGTAACGACTGCTAACACTGACGAGGAAGCTCGTGAATTGTTAACACAATTCGGTATGCCATTTCAAAAATAATCTCTGAAGGAGGCTAAATAAGTGGCTAAAAAATCAATGGTTGCTAAGCAACAACGTAAACAAAAGTTCCAAGTCCGTGAATATACACGTTGTGAACGCTGTGGTCGTCCACACTCAGTATATCGTAAATTCAAACTTTGCCGTATTTGTTTCCGTGAATTAGCTTATAAAGGTCAAATTCCTGGCGTACGCAAAGCTAGCTGGTAAAATATTAAACCCTTGAAAGGAGGCAACAAACTATGACATTGTCAGATCCAATTGCAGATATGTTAACTCGCGTAAGAAACGCAAACATGGTTCGTCATGAAAAACTTGAGTTACCTGCATCAAACATTAAAAAAGAAATTGCTGAAATCCTTAAAAATGAAGGTTTCATCAAAAATGTAGAGTATATCGAAGATGATAAGCAAGGTGTTATTCGTATATTCTTAAAATATGGTTCAAATAATGAGCGTGTTATTACAGGCTTAAAACGTATTTCAAAACCAGGTTTACGTGTATATGCTAAAGCAAACGAAGTACCAAAAGTATTAAATGGTCTTGGTATCGCATTAGTATCAACTTCTGAAGGTGTAATCACTGATAAAGAAGCAAGAAAACGTAACGTTGGTGGAGAAGTACTTGCTTACGTTTGGTAATATTTAATAAATAAGGAGGTGCCATAACATGAGCCGTGTTGGTAAAAAAATTATTGAGATTCCTAGTGACGTAACTGTAACTATCGATGGTAGTACAGTTTCAGTTAAAGGACCTAAAGGTGAATTATCACAAGCTTTAAATGAAGAAATGACATATAAACAAGAAGAAAACACACTTGAAGTTGTAAGACCATCAGATTCTAAAGAACACAGAACTGTTCATGGTACAACTCGTGCGTTAATCAATAACATGGTACAAGGTGTATCTAAAGGTTATGAAAAAACACTAGAGCTTATCGGTGTTGGTTATCGTGCACAAGTACAAGGAAGCAAACTTGTATTAAATGTTGGATACTCTCACCCAGTTGAAATCGAAGCTGCAGAAGGTATTACTTTCACAGTAGAGAAAAACACGACTGTTAAAGTCGAAGGTATCGACAAAGAATTAGTAGGTGCAACAGCATCAAAAATTCGTGACGTTCGTCCACCAGAACCTTATAAAGGTAAAGGTATTCGTTACCAAGGCGAATATGTTCGTCGTAAAGAAGGTAAAACTGGTAAATAATAAATAAACTCTATAAGAAAGGAGTATTGACATGATCAGCAAAATTGATAAAAATAAAGTACGTTTAAAAAGACATGCACGCGTGCGTACGAAATTGTCAGGTACTAGCGAAAAGCCTCGTCTAAACGTATATCGTTCTAATAAACATATTTATGCACAAATCATTGATGATACTAAAGGCGTAACGTTAGCACAAGCTTCTACTAAAGATAACGGCGTAGATACTTCAGCTACTAAAGTCGAAATGGCAACTCAAGTAGGCGAAGCAATCGCTAAAAAAGCTAACGAAAAAGGAATCGAAGCAGTTGTATTTGATCGTGGTGGATACTTATTCCACGGACGTGTGAAAGCACTAGCAGATGCAGCTCGTGAAAATGGACTTCAATTTTAATTTAAAGGAGGGACAACTCAATGGCTCGTAGAGAAGAAGAAGTTAAAGAATTTGAAGAACGCGTTGTTACGATTAACCGTGTTGCAAAGGTTGTTAAAGGTGGACGTCGTTTCCGTTTTACAGCACTTGTAGTAGTAGGCGATAAAAATGGTCGCGTTGGTTTCGGTACTGGTAAAGCACAAGAGGTACCTGAAGCAATCAAAAAAGCAGTTGAAGCTGCTAAGAAAGAACTTATTACTGTTCACCGTGTTGATGGTACAACACCTCACACAATTACTGGACGCTTTGGTTCAGGAAGCGTGTTAATGAAACCAGCTGCACCTGGTACTGGGGTTATCGCAGGTGGACCAGTTCGTGCGGTATTAGAACTTGCAGGTATTACTGATATCTTAAGTAAATCATTAGGTTCTAACACACCAATTAATATGGTACGTGCAACAATCAATGGTTTACAAAACTTAAAAAATGCTGAAGAAGTTGCCCGTTTACGTGGTAAATCAGTAGAAGAATTATATAATTAAGGAGGGAAACAGATAAATGGCTAAAATTCAAATCACCCTCACTCGAAGTGTTATTGGACGTCCTGCAACACAACGTAAAACAGTAGAAGCTTTAGGTCTTAAAAAAGTTAATTCTTCTGTAATTGTTGAAGACAATGATGCAATTCGTGGACAAATTAATAAAGTAAGTCACTTAGTATCAGTAGAAGAAAAATAATTAAGGAGGTGCCCAAATGAAATTACATGAATTAAAACCATCAGAAGGTTCACGTAAAGTACGCAACCGTGTAGGTCGTGGTGCTGCAACAGGTAACGGTAAAACAAGTGGACGCGGTCAAAAAGGTCAAAAAGCCCGTTCAGGTGGTAGTGTAAGACCAGGCTTTGAAGGTGGTCAATTACCATTATTCCGTCGTATTCCTAAACGCGGTTTCACGAATATTAACCGTAAAGAATATGCCATCGTTAATTTAGAACAGCTTAATAAATTTGAAGATGGTACAGAGGTAACACCGGAATTATTAATCGAAACAGGCGTAGTCAAAAATGAAAAATCTGGCATCAAAGTTTTAGGTAATGGTTCATTAGAAAAAAAATTGACTGTTAAAGCACACAAATTCTCAGCTGCAGCCAAAGAAGCAATTGAAGCGAAAGGCGGAGCACACGAGGTGATCTAATGTTTCATACGCTTGTTAGCTTCTTTAAAACAAAAGAAGTAAGAAACAAGATACTTTTTACTCTTGCAATGTTAGTAATTTTCAAAATAGGTACGTATATTCCAGCCCCTGGTGTTAATCCAGCAGCTTTTGATAATCAACAAGGTTCTCAAGGCGTCACTGACTTGTTAAACACATTTGGTGGCGGAGCCTTGAAGAACTTTTCTATCTTTGCAATGGGGATTATGCCTTATATCACAGCTTCCATTGTTATGCAATTATTACAAATGGATATCGTACCAAAGTTTACAGAATGGGCAAAACAAGGTGAAACGGGGCGTAAAAAGTTAAGTACTTTTACGCGTTATTTTACGATTGTACTTGCATTCATTCAGTCAATAGGTATGTCTTTCCAATTTAATACTTATTTGGATGGTGCTTTAATAAAGAACCAAAATGTTTGGTCGTATCTATTAATAGCAATTGTACTAACAACAGGAACTGCATTTTTAATGTGGTTAGGTGAACAAATTACGCAATATGGTGTTGGTAATGGTATTTCTATTATCATCTTTGCGGGTATTTTATCAACACTACCATCATCGTTGATTCAATTTTATCAACAAGAGTTTATTGGACAGGATGATGTTACACTCGCTTGGCTAAAAGTAGTCGGACTTATCGCTGGTATGATACTTCTTACTGTCGGTGCAGTTTATGTACTACAAGCTATTCGTAAAATACCGATTCAATACGCAAAGAAACAATCGACAATGCGACTGGGTTCACAAGCAACGTATTTACCGTTAAAAGTAAACTCTGCAGGTGTTATTCCTGTCATTTTTGCAATGGCATTTTTCTTGTTACCTAAGACATTGACATTGTTCTTCCCTAAAGCTGATTGGGCGAAGGCAGTAGGTGAGTATGCCGATCCTTCCAATAATATTGGTATGATTGTCTATGTCGTATTAATTATTGCATTTACCTATTTCTATGCATTTGTACAAGTAAATCCAGAGAAGATGGCAGAAAATCTGAAGAAACAAGGGAGTTATGTACCCGGGATTCGCCCAGGTATTAATACTAAAAAATATATTACTAAAGTGCTTTATCGCTTAACTTTTGTAGGTTCTATTTTCTTAGCAGTGATTGCTATTTTGCCAATCATCGCAACAAAATTTATGAACTTACCACAATCCATTCAAGTCGGAGGAACAAGCTTGCTTATCGTTATCGGTGTTGCTATTGAGACGATGAAAAGTTTAGAAGCTCAAGTGAATGAGAGAGAGTATAAAGGCTTTGGTAGACGTTAATTCGTAGGAGGGCATATATGAACATTATCTTAATGGGATTGCCAGGTGCTGGTAAAGGAACTCAAGCGAGTGAGATCGTAAAAAAATATCCAATTCCTCATATTTCAACTGGGGATATGTTCAGAAAAGCGATTAAAGATGAGACTGAACTTGGGAAAGAAGCTAAGTCTTATATGGATCGTGGAGAACTCGTACCAGATGAAGTTACAGTAGGAATTGTTAAAGAACGTATCTCTGAAGATGACGCAAAGAAAGGTTTCTTGTTAGACGGCTTTCCTCGTACTATTGAACAAGCTGAAGCACTGAACTCGATTTTAGATGAATTAGGCAGAGAAATTGATGCTGTTGTAAATATCGAAGTTCCAGAAGAGGAATTAATGAATCGTCTTACAGGACGTCGTATTTGTGAAACTTGTGGGACAACGTATCATCTTGTTTTCAATCCTCCAAAAGTTGAAGGTATTTGTGATCTTGATGGTGGTAAACTTTATCAACGTGAAGATGACAATCCAGAAACAGTTGCGAATCGTTTGAATGTCAATGTGAAACAATCTAAACCTATTTTAGATTTTTACAGTCAACAAGGTGTACTGAAAAATATTGACGGATCCAAAAATATCGATGCTGTTTCAGAGGATGTTATTCAGATTTTAGAATCACTTAAATAGTAACGACTTGTGCAGTTCGCTTTTAAGTCGTTAATTAAAGATTAGTTGGAACGTATGAGATGTGACATTAATTATAATGATGATTTTGAAGTGGAAATCAAGGCTACTATAATCGAGTTGATATTCTAGCATCCTTATAACTGAAAAGGAGGAGTTAATCAATGGCGAAGCAAGACGTAATCGAACTTGAAGGTACAGTACTAGATACTTTACCAAATGCAATGTTTAAAGTAGAATTAGAAAATGGTCATGAAATTTTAGCACATGTTAGTGGTAAAATTCGTATGAACTATATCCGTATTCTACCAGGCGATAAAGTAACAGTTGAAATGTCTCCGTATGACTTAACACGCGGAAGAATCACATATCGTTATAAATAATTGTCACTCCATCATTGAAGGAGGTATAAAAATGAAAGTTAGACCATCAGTAAAGCCTATTTGCGAAAAATGTAAAGTCATTAAACGTAAAGGTAAAGTAATGGTAATCTGTGAAAACCCTAAGCATAAACAAAAACAAGGTTAATTAAAAGAGAGGTGTAAATATAATGGCACGTATTGCAGGAATTGATATCCCACGTGATAAGCGCGTAGTAATTTCATTAACTTATATCTACGGTATCGGTAAAGCAACAGCACAAAAAATTCTTTCAGAAGCAAATGTTTCAGAAGATACACGTGTTAAAGATTTAACTGATGACGAGTTAGGTCGTATTCGTGAAGTTGTTGATGGTTATAAAGTTGAAGGTGACTTACGCCGTGAAACAAACTTAAACATCAAACGCTTAATGGAAATTTCTTCTTACCGTGGTATTCGTCACCGTCGTGGCTTACCAGTTAACGGTCAAAAAACTAAAAACAATGCGCGTACGCGTAAAGGCCCAGTTAAAACTGTTGCTAACAAGAAAAAATAATAGGTAAAGGAGGCAAATACTACTATGGCACGTAAACAAGTATCACGTAAACGTAGAGTGAAAAAGAATATTGAAAACGGTGTTGCACACATTCGTTCTACTTTCAATAACACAATTGTAACTATCACAGATGAATTTGGTAATGCTTTATCTTGGTCATCTGCTGGTGCGCTTGGTTTTAAAGGTTCAAAAAAATCTACACCATTCGCAGCACAAATGGCTTCAGAAACAGCTTCAAAAGCTGCAATGGAGCATGGTTTAAAATCAGTAGAAGTAACTGTAAAAGGACCGGGACCTGGTCGTGAATCAGCTATCCGTGCGTTACAATCAGCAGGATTAGAAGTAACAGCGATTAAAGACGTTACTCCAGTACCACATAATGGTTGTCGTCCACCAAAACGTCGTCGCGTATAATTTTAAATTTTTTATTATGTCCTAAATCACTAAATTTACAGGTTATACAAATCGGCGTTTTTAAGGAGGATATGTAAATGATTGAAATTGAGAAACCTAGAATTGAAACAATTGAAGTTAGTGATGATGCTAAGTTCGGTAAGTTTGTTGTTGAGCCACTAGAACGTGGTTACGGTACTACACTAGGAAACTCCTTACGTCGTATCCTACTATCATCATTACCAGGTGCGGCTGTGAAATATATCGAAATCGAAGGTGTTTTACACGAGTTCTCTGCAATTGATAATGTTGTTGAAGACGTTTCTACAATCATTATGAATGTTAAAAAGCTAGCGCTTAAAATTTATTCAGAAGAAGACAAAACATTAGAGATTGATATTAAAGAAGAAGGCGAAGTTACTGCAAAAGATATCACACATGACAGTGATGTTGAAATCTTAAACCCTGATCTTAAAATTGCAACAGTTTCTAAAGGTGGTCATTTAAAGCTACGTTTAGTTGCAAATACAGGACGTGGTTATGCATTAGCTGATCAAAACAATTCAAGTGATTTACCTATTGGTGTTATTCCAGTGGATTCACTATATTCACCGGTTGAGCGTGTGAACTATACTGTTGAAAATACACGTGTAGGTCAAAGTTCAGACTTCGATAAATTAACTTTGGATGTTTGGACAGATGGCTCTATCACACCACAAGAATCTGTTTCATTAGCTGCTAAAATCATGACAGAGCATTTAAACATTTTTGTTGGTTTAACTGACGAAGCACAAAATGCAGAAATTATGATTGAAAAAGAAGAGGACCAAAAAGAAAAAGTACTAGAAATGTCTATTGAAGAATTAGACTTATCTGTACGTTCTTATAACTGTCTAAAACGTGCTGGTATTAACTCAGTACAAGAACTCGCTGATAAATCAGAGGCTGATATGATGAAAGTTCGTAACTTAGGTCGTAAGTCTCTTGAAGAAGTAAAACATAAATTAGAAGACTTAGGTTTAGGCCTAAGAAAAGAAGATTGATAAAGGAGGTCAACTCATGGGTTACAGAAAATTAGGTCGTACATCAGATCAACGTAAAGCAATGTTACGTGACTTAGCGACATCATTAATCGTTAGCGAACGCATTGAAACGACTGAAGCGCGTGCTAAAGAACTTCGTAGCGTAGTTGAAAAATTAATTACTTTAGGTAAAAAAGGTGATTTAGCTTCTCGTCGTAATGCTGCTAAAACATTACGCAATGTTGAAATCTTAAACGAAGATGAAACAACACAAACAGCGTTACAAAAGTTATTCGGTGAAATTGCTGAACGTTATCAAGACCGTCAAGGTGGTTATACACGTATCGTTAAAGTTGCGCCACGTCATGGTGACGGTGCATTAAAAGTAATTATTGAATTAGTATAATAAATACACACTACTACATTTAAAGCAAATGAGTGCAACGATAATGTTTGCCACATACAGATATTGTCTAGCTCAGGAGCACCCCATCTAACTAAATATTGATGATAAAGCGTGATCTCAATAAGATGGGGTGCGCGCTTTTTTATGTATGATTCAGAAGAATACAAACGATGATTTTAGGACCTGCTATTGTTGTAGGTCTTATTTTTTATTTGAGTATTTATATTCTAAAGAGATGTACACATACTATAAAGTTATGTAAAATGAAAAGTATCATCCGAAATTGTGAATTGAGTATAATATATTACGAGATAAAAGTAATGTTGAAAGGGGACATATGATGGGTACACCGTTATTACAGTTTAAAAATGTATCGTTTCGTTATGAAACATCAACCAATAATGTCCTTAATAACATTTCTTTTACGATAAATGGTGGACAATGGGTATCGATTGTCGGTCATAATGGTTCAGGAAAATCAACGCTAGCTAAACTTATTGCAGGTATTGAGACAACATTTGAAGGAGAGATTTTGATAGAACAACGAACTATTAGAGGTGTGGATATGGCTGCATTTCACAATCATATTGGTATTGTTTTTCAAAATCCTGACAACCAATTTGTAGGCTCTACTGTGAAGTATGATGTTGCATTCGGTTTAGAAAATAAACAGTTATCATATTCTGAAATGCATGATATTGTCCCTCGTGTGCTGAAAGACGTGGATATGCATGACAAACAAAATCATGAACCAGCGGCATTATCTGGAGGACAAAAACAAAGAGTAGCCATTGCAGGTGTTTTGGCACTTCAACCCAAGTTGATTATTTTAGATGAAGCCACGTCTATGTTAGATCCTGAAGGTAAAAAAGAAATTTTAACATTAATTCAGCGACTCAATACAGAGCATGGTGTAACCGTTCTATCGATTACACATGATTTATCAGAAGTAGTTGAATCTGATCAAGTTATCGTAATGAATAAGGGGCATATCGTCCTATCAGGAAGTGTAGAATATATATTTGAACATGCTGATATGTTGACTGCATATGGCTTAGATATACCATTTGAGATGAAAATTGCAAAATTAATGGGCTGGCGTACACAATTTTTAACTTATCATGATTTATTGGAGTGTTTGACATGATTCGTTTTGAAGAAGTTTCATATACATATCAGCAGCACACACCCTATGAGTATCAAGCATTGAACCTTGTAACCACTTCTTTTGAACAAGGTAAATACTATGCCATTATTGGAAAAACAGGCTCGGGTAAATCTACTTTAATTCAACATTTTAACGGGTTACTCAAACCAAGTAGAGGAAAGCTTCAAGTATTAGATGTATCAGTTACACATAAAACAAAAGATAAAGTCATTCATCCTGTACGCCAACGTATTGGTATGGTTTTTCAATTTCCGGAATCTCAATTGTTTGAGCAGACTGTTGAGCGTGAAATATTATTTGGACCTAAAAATTATAATATGAATTTGGCTGCTGCACGTAAACAAGCAGTAACATGGCTTGAGATTTTAGGATTTGATGCTGAAAGAATAATGCAGCAATCACCATTTATGCTTTCTGGTGGACAAATGAGAAAAATAGCAATCGTTGCCATATTAGCAATGGATCCGGATATTCTAGTATTAGATGAACCCACGGCTGGTTTAGATCCGCGAAGTAAAAAACAAGTGATGAAACTTTTCAAAAATATACAAACAGAACAACATAAAACTATTGTTTTAGTAACACATGATATGAATGATGTAGCAGCTTATGCAGATGAAGTAAAAGTAATGCATAAGGGGCGTGTTATGAATAGTTTATCACCAGAGGCACTATTTTGTGATACTGAGTATGTCCAATCATTTCATCTGGAATTACCTGATATTGTACAATTACAAAGAGATGTTGAAGCACGTCTCGGTGATCGATTCAAACAGCTTGCATTGACGGAGGAACAATTCGTTAAGATGTATAAGGAGTGGAAGCATAATCATGAAAGATAAGTTGATTATTGGTCGTTACTTGCCAATCGATTCACTCATACATCGATTAGATCCACGGAGTAAATTTTTATTTGTTTTTTTATTTATTGTTGTTATCTTTTTGAGTCATGAATGGTTCTCATACTTATGGCTAGGTTTTGTAATATATATAATTGTAAAAATGAGTCGTATCCCATTGTGGTTTTTATTGAAAGGGTTATTACCAATCTTTTTCTTTTTGAGTTTAACATTTATTATGCATATGTTCTTAACTAAAGGGGGCATACGTCTATTTGAGTGGGGAATCATATCAATAGATACAGGTGGGTTACAAGAGGGAACACTTATTGTTTTGCGATTATCATTTATTATGATTATTTCTACAATTTTAACATTGACGACCAGTCCATTAGATTTGACAGATGCGTTCGATCGTTTATTCAAACCATTGACATATATAAAAATACCTGTGTCTGCTTTGAGTATGATGATGGCGATTGCCTTGCGCTTTATTCCGACACTTATGGAAGAACTTGATAAAATTATGAGTGCACAAAAATCACGTGGGACAGTGTTAAGCAGTGGATCAATTAGCGCACGTATAAAAGCTTTTATTCCATTACTTATTCCACTTTTTATTTCAGCATTTCAACGTGCAGAAGAATTAGCAATTGCGATGGAAGTGCGTGGCTACGATGCCAATATACAGCGAACGAGCTTTAGAAAGTTACAGTGGGTATGGTGTGATACGATTGCGTTACTATGCATTATACCGATTGCGGTTATTGCGTTATCTATACGCTATTTGATATAGAGAGGACTAATGATATGCAACGAGTATTAGTAAAAATAAGCTATCATGGAGGAGATTTTTTAGGATTTCAAATTCAAAATCAAGGACGTACGGTACAAGGCTGTTTGGAGAAAATATTAAAACGTATGCATAAGGAAGCGATACGCATTCATCCATCGAGTCGGACAGATCGTGGTGTACATGCGAAAGAACAGTATTTTCATTTTGATACGCCTCTGAATATCTCAGCAGTACAATGGCAATATGCCTTAAATAGAGGACTGCCCAATGATATTTATGTGCATCATGTACAGTTTGTTGACCATGACTTTCATTGTCGTTATGATTGTGTGGGTAAAACGTATCGCTACTCTATTTATCAAGCCGAACATCGCAATCCTTTTTTTGCACAACTTAAAACATATGAGCCGGCATCTCTTGATTGGGGAGCAATGAACGAAGCAGCACAGTCTTTTATAGGTACACATGATTTTACATCATTTTGTTCTCAAAAGACGGAAGTAGAGAGTAAAGAACGTACCATTTATGAAAGCTATGTTATAGAAACATCAGAGGGTTTAGATTTTATTATTACGGGGTCAGGCTTTTTATATAATATGGTACGTGTGATTATGGCATTTTTAATAGAAGTAGGTAAAGGGAAACGACAAGCAAAAGAGGTTTCTACTATACTTGAAGCTAAAGATCGCAACCTCGTTCCGCATACGGCACCTGCTGAAGGATTGTACCTAGAAAAGATATATTTGACACCATCTGCATTGAAGAAAGACTTTGGTTCGGATATACGGATTCATTATAAAAAATCACTGCAAAATCCTTAAAAGAGATTGACATTTGAGAGGATAAATTATATCATAGTTAACGGTATTGTTTTATATCCACCCCACGATAAGCCCCGGAAACTTATTGTGTTACAAGATATAGAAGCAGGAAAGATCAACAGTTAACGGAATAAATAATCGCATTGCAGGTTGTTTAATACAACTGGTTGAAACTAAAAGAAAGATTTATTCATTAGGAGGACTCAATTATGCGTCAAACATTTATGGCTAACGAATCAAACATTGAACGCAAATGGTATGTTGTTGATGCTGAAGGACAAACTTTAGGTCGTTTATCATCAGAAGTAGCAGCTATCTTACGCGGTAAAAATAAAGTAACTTACACACCACACGTTGATACAGGTGACTATGTGATCATCATCAACGCTTCAAAAATCCAATTCACTGGTAATAAAGAAACGGATAAAATCTACTATCGTCACTCAAATCACCCAGGTGGTTTAAAATCAATCACTGCTGGTGAGCTAAGAGCAACGAATCCAGAACGTTTATTAGAAAAATCAATCAAAGGTATGTTACCAAGTTCACGCTTAGGCGAAAAACAAGGTAAGAAATTGTTTGTATATGGTGGCGCTGAACATCCACACGCTGCACAACAACCAGAAAACTACGAGTTACGTGGTTAATTAAAAGGAGGAAATTACATTGGCACAAGTTGAATATAAAGGCACAGGCCGTCGTAAACACTCAGTAGCACGTGTACGTTTAGTACCAGGTGAAGGACATATCACAGTAAACGGTAAAGATGTACGTGACTACTTACCATTTGAATCATTAATCTTAGACTTAAATCAACCATTCGATGTAACTGAAACAAAAGGAAACTACGATGTTTTAGTTAACGTTCATGGTGGTGGCTTCACTGGTCAAGCACAAGCTATCCGTCATGGTATCGCACGTGCGTTATTAGAAGCTGATCCAGAATATAGAGGTTCATTAAAACGTGCAGGTCTATTAACTCGTGACCCACGTATGAAAGAACGTAAAAAACCAGGTCTTAAAAAAGCACGTCGTTCACCACAATTCTCAAAACGTTAATATCGTTGTTATATCAACGTTTACAGCACTTCTCGAAAATACTCGAGAAGTGCTTTTTATATGCTTTTTGCATGATAATACCCCTGGACTTAATAAGTTCATATTATATATTAAAAATTTATGTGATTTTGGAATTTTTCAGCTGACTTTTCTCTAGATGATTGAGTAATGTGCGTATAAATGTCCATTGTCGTTTTTATATCACTATGACCTAATCTAGTTTGTACGTCTTTTAGGGTTACCCCTGATTCGAATAATAGCGAAGCATGGGTATGCCTGAAGCCATGTACGTGTATCTTATGAAGATCTGAAAATGCCTCTAATTTGTCATTTGGTGTCGATACACGCATGTACTTTATTTTATTTAGTCTAGTATGGTAAGTTGAAAAAATAGGTTGCTCTTTATCACTAGCGACTAAAAATCCGTATTCTTCATATTGAAGTTTTTGCTCTTCTTTCCACTGTAAAAGTTTACTGATAGTTTGATTATCAATATCTATCCACCTTTGAGACTCATGTGTTTTAGGTGGTTGTAGAATATGTTTATTTTTCACTTTTGCCACTGTCTTTTTAACGTATAAATCCTTATTAACAAAGTTTATATCAGACCAGTGTAAGGTAAGCACTTCACCTTTACGCATCCCAGTGAAAGCGAGTAGTCTAAAAAGACATGTATTCGGTGTTTTATTCTCTTCTTCGAGATAGATCATAAATTGTTTCAATTCTTCTTTAGTTAAAAACTTGCGAGATTGCTTTACAAATACTTTGTCTTCTAATAGGCTTGGAAGAGTTATATATTCCATAGGATTTTTATCAATGGGTTCAAGTTTCATAGCATAATTGAAAACTAATCTTGCTTGTATTACATAATCATTAAAAGCTTTCATCTCTTTAGACCATTCATTTACAACTGTTTGACAATATACACGAGAAATCTCTTTAATCGGGATTCGCCCGAATTTAGGCAATATCCTATTTTTAAATTTACTTTCTTTACTAGCTAATGTCGTTCCTCTAATTTCAGTTCTATGATTTTCTATCCACATTAAATAAACATCTTCATAAAGGGCTGGGACATAGGCATCCAGTTCCTTTTGAAAACATGTGTATTGTATTAAATGGAACAAGTGCAAGAAAAGAATTTAGTGTATTTATTACAAGAAATACTCCTGATGCTAATATGATGGATGCAGAGACTCAATGTTTTCCTTTAAATGATGTTAAAAATAACTTCAATATACATGAGAAATTACATGTTTTTGATAAAAAATGATGTATTTAAATATATATACGGTGTGTTACACTCACCAGTTTATAGAGAAAAATATTCTACAAATTTACAATTGGTGAAAAGCTTATTGAATTACATTTGAATTATGAAAATCAAAAAAATTAGAAAGTGTAGTTATTAATAAAAAACTAAACTCCATAGTTATAAGGTTCCTAAAATTAAATATTTGAACAAAAAAGATGAATAATATATTTCATTTAATAATTATATTATAATTGAAACCATACCTCTAGAAGTGCATCAATATATTATTAATGGCAAATCGCCCGTGGAATGGGTTATGGATCGGTATGAATTAAAGACTGACAAGAAATCAGGAATATATGAAGATCCAAATGAATATAGTGAATACCCAGAATATATTTTCAATCTTTTATTATCAACAATTACTGTAAGTGTTAGAACAATGGAATTGATAAATAGATTACCTGAATATGAGCTCAATGAATTGAAATAAAGATATAGAATTTTCTTGAAAATGAGGAATATAGGGGGTATATTATTTGATAAAGAGATTTTCTATATAAGCAGTAATAGTATTTACAATTACTTCATTATTAGTTATGGAAGTAAAGAATATTATTGAAATTTTACTTTCAATAATAAATAATTGATAAAATAATAATGTAGTTATGTATAAAGCATTTTTGACTTAATCATTTTCCAATGTTGCCATAATATTTGGAAATACATTATTTAATAAGTTCATATTGTGAGATGATTAGAGGGATAACGATGAACAACAAATTTATAAGTAAAAGTGTAATATTTTCAAAAGATGATAGTAATAAATATTATAAAGATGAAAAAGAACTTTTAGACAAAGATGAATCCATAAATGAGGACATATTCAACAAATTAATTGCTAATGAAATTTTTGCTTTTATGGGTCCTTTTGATAATATAATACTTTTAGTTGGAGCTGGAGCTTCAGTAGTAGGGAACAAAGATAAAAATTATGGATATACAGTTGATATGTTAGGTGAAGAAATCAGGAATCAATTACAAGAGCCTTATTGTTTCACCTTAGATAAGCTAACTTCAATGTGCAAATATAGCCAAAGTTCAGAGGATTATTTTAATTTAGAAGATTTTCTATCTCAATTACAATCATTTTCACCCTTTGTATCAGGAAATGATAAATCAAAATTTAACAATTCATTCAAAAAAATTATAGAAATTATCAAAGAAAAGACATCTTATGATTATGATGAAAGTAAGTTTAAGCATGGAGTTTTAATTAATCAACTAACAAACTTACATAAAGCTCCAAATCGTCTTTCAGTAGTAACTACTAATTATGATATTGTAGTTGAAGAAAGTGCATATAGTTTAAACTATACAGTATTTGATGGATTTACTTTTGCTCATACACCAATTTTTGATATCGACATGTTTGAATGGCATTTATCTAAGCCAATATCGGAAGTAAGATCACAAAAAGAGTCTTATAAAAAAAACGTATTGAATTTATTGAAAATTCACGGTTCGTTGACTTGGGAAAGACAAAATAATAATATTATCAGAAAAAATAAGGGGGAAGTTATTAATCCAATAATGATTTTTCCTAGTTCAAATAAATATATGCAGAGCTATGAAAAACCTTATTTTGATTTATTTACAAAATTTCAATCTTTACTTCGTAAATCAAATACTGTTCTTATCACCTCAGGATTTAGTTTTGCAGACAATCATATTTCTCAAATGATTATTCAAGCAATAAAAACAAATCCAAGTTTAACATTATTAGTTACAGACTACATTATTGAACCTGAACAACCTAATGAAAATTGGCAAGAGCTATTGAAATTAATGAAAAGTGACTACAATATCTCATTTCTTCAAGCCACAATGAATAATGATTTAACGTATTTCTTCTCTAGAGGTGAGAATAGTGATTGATATGTTGTATGCAGATAATGATAAAAATAATTATTATTTAGGTATGATCTCACAGGTTTATAAAGATACTAGTGTTGTTCAAGTTGAAAATCTTTCATGGTTAAAATTTAAAAAAATTAGGAAAGAGTTAATCATACCAAATACAATAAATTATTTAGTTATAGTTGAATCGGTGTCAGGTTTATTCTTAGGAGAAGTTTATCAATCGAAAATTCCAAATTCAGACAGTGTTCATAATGCACTACTAAATAATATTTCTGAAAAAATTTATCCTGAATTAAATATAGATTTAATCGGAGTTTTATCGAGTGATAGTAATAAATTTAAACTTCCAGGTTTTTCTAATGTAGGATTGACAGATAGAGTTTACTTTGCAAATAAAAGAATAATAGAAATTTATTTACAATCCATAGAACTTAGACCAAAATATGCAGACAGTACCGATAGTAAGTTGAAATCGTTCGCAAAACTTTCAAACGCACCATCTGAAGAAGTTTCTCTTTATTCAAGTACTTTATTTGATAGACATCTTATGGCAATTGGTACTACAAATAGTGGTAAGTCTACCTCATCATTATCTATTCTAGATAAACTAATTAATAACAATAAAAAATTATTAATAATAGATCCTACCGGAGAATACTCAGATTCATTTGATGAAAATCAAAATATAAAAAAGCTAAGCTTAGGTATAGATACAGTTGTAGATGCAGGTAGATTAACATTTAGTCAATGGGCTACACTATTTGAAACAAATGATTCAAGTCAACCTGCTGTTTTAGCTGATGCAATAAAAAGTCTTCGTTATCAAAAAAAAGAGGGTATTAACAAAACATATATAAAGGTTGGGAAAACTCCTATTGATGTAGCAAATGAACTTTCAAAGTTAAGGGAGGAAGATACATCTTTTGAGTTGTCATTACTTTCTAGTCAGATTACTGAAGAGGCAGTTGAACTTGATAAGTCAATGAAAAAATATATTACTGGATCATTTCAATTTAATCAAAAACAATGGCTAGTTCAGAAAATTGATTATAAATTAACTAACACTAATTTATTGAAATTTTTCTCTCAAAAAACTGATGGAAAATTCGATTTGATTGAAGAAATGGATAAATTTTTAAATAATACAGATAATCATAGTTTATATATTAACACTTCTACTATTGGTGTAAGTGATAGTATTGGAGGAATGATAATAGATTTAATTAGTACATATATAATTGACAAAAAGCAAAAAAATAATATAGCATTTGTCATGTTCATTGATGAAGTTCATCGCTATTCCAAAGTTAATGATGAGAATAATTTTCAATTTGGTTTAACAAATATTGCACGAGAAGGAAGAAAAAAAGGTATATTTTTATTTTTAACCACTCAAAATCCCCATGATGTTCCAAAAGAACTATTAGGTCAAATCGGGACACTTTTAGTTCACAGACTTACTCATAAAAACGAAATAGAAGTTATAAAGAACCATTTGTCAGATCAATCAATTAGGCAAATAAAAAAACTCAATCAAGGTGAAGCTATACTTACAAGTATAAATCTAATTAGAGATATCCAAATAGAAATAATAAAAAGTAATAGAATACATGCAAATTCAACACCCACTTTATAATAAATTAAAAGTGGATGAAATTAAAATTTGGCTCAATTTTATAATATCTTAAAATAACATTCAAAATATATTTATAATTTGAGTTAGAAAGGAAGATAAATATTAAAAGAAAAGATATTTATAATAAATCAAAATTATTAAGAACTTTTATTACTAGTGACGAAAATCCAATAAGTGATGCAGATGGAAAATTAGAAGTTAATTTAGAAAAGTATGAGGATCTGAGTTCGCTATACGACATTATAAAAGAAGTTATTTTTGACATTAATAATGATGAACCAGTTACTTATTTAATAACTTACACTATAAATGATACATACAATAGATTAGAGTTAGTAAATACATTAAAGGGAATATATATTAATGAGGATGATTTCCTAGCAGAGTTACTAATGTATATTGTGCATGATATACCTGTCTATCCAAATACTAAAGATTTAGAACCTATATTAATAAACTATTATAGAAAAATATATAATAATGATGTTATATTTCCTGAAGATAATATTAAATACAGATTTACAGATACGTTTCTGATAAATGATCAAACTTCCTTAGAACTCAAAATGCCTAACAGAGCTCTATCATATGGAGAGACACAGTTGTTGAAGGAAATTTTACAAGACAAAATCAAACGCTATGATAGAGCTTATTTATTATTGAACAACTTAAATGAAGCTATTCAAAAATTAGAAAATATTTTGAAGCAAGATGTGAGGAATGAAAACGATATACAAAAGTGTATTAGCGAATATCCTATTTTATTTGGAACAGAATATGTGGAAGTGATACCGAAACATAAACTCGGAGGTGAGTTTGAAACCGATTATGTTTTAAAAAGAAATAATGGTTTATACGATGTTATAGAATTAGAAGCTAGTACACATAAGTTGTATACAAAGGACGGCAATCCTTCGAGCAAACTCACCCACGCAGAGCAACAAATATATGATTGGTTAGAATGGATAGAACATAATAATTCATATGCAAGAGAAACATTAAAAGAATTTTATACACCAACAGGTTACATTATAATTGGTCGAAGTAAAGACCTCTCAGAAAAAGATAGGGGAAGGTTAAGAAGGCGTAATATTATTTTAAAAAATTCTTTGTTAATACTGACATATGACGATTTATTAGAACGCGCTAAAAATTTATATAACTTTTTAACAATTAATGAATAATTTACTTAATTTTTACTACCGGCCAGCAGTATATTTAGTTACCCCTGAGTGATATTTGGTGCAATTCTATGCAATCTAAAAATTAGAAATCCTTTAATATCAACGCTTACAACGGTCTATACAACTGTACGAAAACCTAAAGTTTTTTGAACGTAAAAAACCAGGTCTTAAAAAAGCACGTCGTTCACCACAATTCTCAAAACGTTAATTACCAAAGCTGTTGCGAATTTATTCTCTTACAGATTTGGTATACAAATTGTATCAGCAATTTGTGTTCAAATACGTTTCAGCACTTTCCAACTTTTGTTGGAGAGTGCTTTTTTATTTTCGTAGAGGTACTTATATATACTTTCAGAAGAATTATATTTTAAACTGGCTAAAATTTAATTATATTAAACTGGATGAATCTATATGAAATGACCTGGTTTTCTCTGGGGTTCATGTAGTAAGTAGATAGGGGAGATAATAAAAATCGATAGATATAGGATTGGATGATATAATAAACTCAATAAGATGCATGATTGAGAGGTTTAGAGATGGCTAGTAGAAAGTATATTGAATATTTACAAACTGAAGTTGAAGGACAGCTTCTAGATAGAAAGAGAGCGTCTATAAATCCTAAAGATGTAGCTCAACACATTGGTGCATTTGCAAATGCGGAAGGTGGAAAACTTGTAATTGGTATTGAAGATAATGGTGAGATTTCAGGGTTTAACCATATAAAAGCAAAAAAGAAAGAATTGTATATTGAAGCACCTTTCGAATATTTATATAGAATACCGAAATATACTCATGAAATAATAGAAGTGAAGAAACTTGATGGAACTATGGATGAAATCCTTGTTTTTGATATTGAACCTAGTTATGATGCCATTATCACCTTAAAAGATGACTCAGTATATTTAAGAATTAATGATAAAAGCAGAAAATTGACTCATAATCAAATCACAAATTTGGAATATGATCGTGGTTCACGCCGTTTTGAAGAAGAATTAGTAGAGAATTCTAGTATTGAAGATGTAGATGAAATGCTAGTGAGTGAATTTAAGCAATTACTTAATACAAATGTAGATGATGAAAAATTACTAAAAGCTAGAGGATTCATGCGTGAAGGAAAATTGACAGTTGCAGGATTGTTACTGTTTAGTAATAATATTAATGCTTATTTCCCTAGTGCTAGAATTCGTTTTATGAGATATGAAGGTACTAAAGAAGAATCCGGGCCAAGACTTAATGTAGTTAAAGATATTACTTTTGATAAAGCTCTACCGATAGCAATTAGGGAGACAAGAGCTTTTATTAATACACAATTACGAGAATATACTTTCTTAGGAAAAGAAGGGAAATTTGTAACGCTTCCTGAATATCCTGAATTTGCTTGGTTTGAAGGGATGATAAATGCTATTGTACATCGCAGGTACGATAATCAAGGCGATCATATAAGAATAAAAATGTTTGACGACAGATTAGAAATTAGTAGTCCTGGTGCACTGCCTGCTTCTGTTACGTTAAAGAATATTAAAGAAGAAAGATATTCAAGGAATCCAAAATTAGCTGCAGCATTAACTCAATATAAATGGGTTCGAGAATCAAATGAGGGTGTAGGACGTATATTTGATGAAATGAAGGACTATTTTTTAGATGATCCTGTTTATTCAGAGCCTAATAATAGTTCGGTACAACTGACTTTGAAGAATAACATCGTAGCTAGAAAAGAAAGAGAAACAGGCAGAGTGAGTAATATAATAACACCTGAATTATTTGAAAGCTTAAATGAACAACAAGAATTAATTGTGAGACATTTATATAATCAAGGGGAACTAACAGCATCTAAAATTGCAGATATTATTCAAAGATCTGTTCCTACTGCAAGAAAAAGATTGAAAGAATTAGAAGCAATGAATATTATATCGACACATGGATCAAGTAAAAATGATCCAAAGAGAACATATTATTTACTTGGTTTCGAGTAAAGAGGAAAATTTTCGAGTAACTGAAAAGAAAAATGCTAAAAAATTATGAGAAACCAATGATATCAAGGGGTTTATGAACTTTCGAGTAAAGAGGAAAATTTTCGAGTAACTGAAAAGAAAAATGCTAAAAAATTATGGGAAACCAATGATATCAAGGGGTTTATGAACTTTCGAGTAAAGAGGAAAATTTTCGAGTAACTGAAAAGAAAAGCACTAAAAAATTATGGGGAAACCAATGATACCAAGGGATTTATGAACTTTCGAGTAAAGAGGAAAATTTTCGAGTGTTATTATCTAAGTTAAAGGAAGAATTGTTCATTATTTTAATGAATAACCTATTTTGATAGCAACAGATAATCTATTCACTGTAATATTATTTAATAAGAATTATAAGTTAAATAAAATACCAACTAATCAAAAGTTGTCAGATATTGTAGAATTTTTATCAGATGGTAAGTTAGCCAGTAGGCTAGAAATTCAAGAAACAATGGGACTTCAAAAAAGCTATACATCTGAGTTAATTGCTGAACTGAAGAAGTTAGAGATTATCGGATCTGAAGGTAGAGGTCCGGGAACTAGATATTATTTAATTAGAGACTAATAAAGTCATTAAGTGATAACCGGACGATAACCTATTGATATACATAAAAACATTGATAAATCAATATATTTACGACCGGACGATAACCGGACGATAACCGGACGAAACGAGAGTATTTATCACCAGCCAGCAGTTTATTTAGTTACCCTTGAGTGATATTTACTGTAATTCTATGTAATCGAAAAATTTTGAAATGAGATTTTCTAAACGTAAAAAACCAGATCTTAAAAACACATTGTTCACCATAATTCTTAAACGTTAATTACCAAAGTTGTTGTAAGTCTATTCGCTGACAGATTTGGTAATTGTGTTCAATTGAAAGCACGTTTACAGCACTTCACGAAAATATTCGAGAGGTGCTTTTTTGAAGTTACGTTAGAAATAAGGTAACAATATATGAGTTACCCAAATGACTGTTGTGATGACGAAATCAGTGATTTTTATGGTGTAAGGTTTTGTCATTGACAGCATAAACATTTCAGTCTAAACTGTAATTAATCTGATTAAAATACTAAGAATAGAGGATACAAATATGAAAAAAGGTTTATTTCTTGTTATTGCACTAATGGTTGTATTAGCTGCATGTGGTAATGGTAATGATACTAAAGAGAACAGTAAGAAAGATGATAAGAAAATTATTGTTGGAACTGAGGGAACTTATGCGCCGTTCACATTCCACGATAAAAATGACAAGTTAACAGGTTATGATGTAGAAGTTACAAAAGCTGTAGCAAAAGAAATGGGTTATGACGTTGAATTTAAAGAGACACAGTGGGATTCAATGTTTGCAGGTTTAGATGCAGGTCGTTTTGATGTTATCGCAAACCAAGTGGGTATTAATGACGAAAGAAAAGAAAAATATAAGTTTTCTGAGCCGTATACTTACTCAAACGGTGTATTAGTTGTAAATGAAGATAATAATGATATTCAATCATTTGATGATGTAAAAGGTAAAAAACTTGCCCAAACATTAACTTCAAATTATGGTAAGTTGGCACAATCTAAAGGTGCAGATATTACAAAAGTAGATGGATTTAATCAAGCGATGGATTTATTACAATCTAAACGCGTTGAAGGAACATTTAATGATAATATTTCATACTTAGATTATAAAAAGCAAAAGCCTAATGCTAAAATTAAAGCCATTGATGGTGACGCAGAGCAAAGTCAATCGGCGTTTACATTTAGTAAAAAAACAGATGATAAAATAGTTGATGATTTCAATAAAGGATTGAAAAAAATCAAAGAGAACGGTGAGTTAGAAAAAATAAGTAAGAAATGGTTTGGTGAAAATGTTTCAGAACCTAAATGATGAGCAACTCCACGCGCTAAATGCTGCGAAACAAGCTTTTCTGCCTATGTTAGAGGGGTTAGTCAAATATTCAATACCGATTACATTAGTGACTTTTGCTATTGGTTTAATTTTAGCGCTATTTACTGCTTTGATGCGTATTTCTAGTAGTAAAATATTGAGAGGTATTGCACGTTTTTATGTCTCAATCATTCGAGGTACACCGATGATTGTACAGCTATTTATTATCTTTTATGGTATTCCTGAGATAGGTAGGTTGGCAACAGGAGATGCAGATAATCAGCTTACGTTGTCACCAGTTATTGCTGCAATTATTGGGTTGTCGCTTAACGTTGGCGCGTATGCATCTGAAATACTACGTGGTGGCATTATGTCGATACCTAAAGGACAGACAGAAGCGGCGTACTCTATTGGTATGAGTTATAAACAAACAATCCAACGTATTATTTTACCTCAAGCAATTAGAGTGTCGGTACCTGCATTGGGCAATACCTTTTTAAGTCTAATCAAGGACACATCATTATTAGGATTTATTTTAGTTGCAGAAATGTTTAGAAAAGCACAAGAAGTAGCATCTACAAGCTATGAATTTTTGACTATTTATTTATTAGTCGCACTGTTATACTGGATCACATGTTTTATCATATCCGTGGTTCAATCATACTATGAATCTTATATTGAAAGAGGGTATCACTCATGATTGAACTTCAAAATATAAAAAAGTCTTTTAATGGTAAAGAAGTTATTAAAGGTATTGATCTTTCAGTAGCACAAGGTGAAGTTATTACGTTAATAGGCAGATCAGGTTCCGGTAAGACGACATTGTTAAGGATGATGAATGCTTTAGAGGTACCTACTGAAGGTGCCGTATATGTAAATGGTAAAACGTATACGGCAGATAATAAAAAGGCACAAATTGAAGTGAGAAAACAATCGGGTATGGTATTTCAAAGTTATAATTTATTTCCACATAAAACAGCAATTGAAAATGTCATGGAAGGCTTAGTTACAGTTAAAAAAATTAAAAAGCAACAAGCGTATGATGAGGCGTTAAAATTATTAACTAAAGTTGGATTAGAAGGTGTGAAAGATCAACGTCCACATGCCTTATCTGGTGGTCAACAGCAGAGAGTCGCTATCGCACGTGCATTAGCTATGAATCCCAAAGTTATGCTATTTGATGAACCGACATCTGCGCTTGATCCAGAATTGGTGAATGATGTATTAGCAGTTATAAAAGAATTAGCCAATGAGGGAATGACAATGGTCATTGTGACACATGAAATGCGTTTTGCACGTGAGGTATCCGATAGAACTGTTTTTATAAATGATGGCTTAATCGGTGAACAGGGACCTCCAGAAACATTATTTACACAACCCCAAACAGAAGCACTACAAAGGTTTTTAAATGTAATAGAAGTATAAAGAAAGATTAAAACACTATATAACTCAAAATAAAGGTTTGTTCGCCATTTTAGAATGCGCAACAAACCTTTATTTTATATTGGGAATTGTAATGTAAATGTTGAACCCATGTTAGGTTGGCTCTCAACAGTAATTTGACCACCGATTTGATGTGCAAGTGTTTGAGCAATATAAAGTCCTAAGCCGGAACCGCCACTATTGAGGTTCCGTGAGCCTTCAACGCGATAGGTACGTTCAAAGATACGTGAGATATATCGAGATGGGATCCCTTGTCCTTGATCACTAACTGCGATGGCAAGTTGTTCGCTTTTTGTTTTGTGTACGCTAATACTGATAGGTGTACCACTTTCAGAAAATTTTAAGGCGTTATCTAAAAAGTTAGAGATAATGCGTTCGATCGCGACTTGATCTTGTATGAAGCGAGGGATATGGTCTTCTACTTCAACATTGATATGGCGTTGCTGTTGTTCAAAATGATGTTGATAACCTTCTAATATAGAAAGAAGCAATTGATCAATTTGTAGTTGTTCTTGTTTTTTCGTGTGCGTGGCGACATTAACCATTGTTGTTAAGTCATCGAACATATGGCTGAGTCGATCTGTTTGGTTAATCAATACTTTATAAGCATGTTGCTGTGATTCATAGTCTTGTATTATACCATCTTGTAATGCTTCAGAATAAGATTTAATACTTGCTAATGGTGTCTTTAAATCATGGGCTAAATTTTGTACCATATGCATCTTTTCAAGTTCATCATTTTTAATTTGTGTCATTTGTGCTTGAACTTGTGTCACCATTTGCTCAAAAGATTCGTTTAGTTCTTTGACTTCAAGAGGAGATTGAATATTGAGGTGATCAATATTGAAATTACCATTGGATATCTTTTGAGTTTCGTTATTTAAACGTTCGATTTTATGAATGGTTGGCACAGAAAAGGTCATCGCAATCATCATTGTCATCATACTTGAAATCAATGAAAATAATGTTAATACAATTGTTTGTTGACCATTGAACCACATCATTTTATAAAAAATATAGAGAAATAATGTTGTAATTATAATAGAAGTGACAAAAGATATAAAGAGTTGTTTGCGTATTGTCATCTTTCTAATGCCCCCTCTGGAATTTGTAACCAAGTCCCCACACCGTCTTGATTTGGTAGTCATTATAATGATAGTGTTCTAATTTTTCACGTAGACGATGTATATGCACGTTTAAAGTATTCATATCTTCATAATAATCATATCCCCATACTTGTTCTAGGAGATCAGTTTTAGATAACGCTATATTTTCATGTGTTGCAAAATACCATAATAATTCAAATTCTTTCACTCTCAAGTCGATGTTTTGCCCTTCAATCGTCACAGTTTTTGTGAGATTATTCAGAGTGAGTGTACCGAAAGTTAATGTTTCGTGATCGATAGATTGATGACATGTACGCGATAAAATATTTTTAGCACGAATCACCAACTCTCTTGGACTAAATGGTTTTTTTACATAGTCATCTGCACCCAGCATTAAACCATAGATTGTATCAGCCTCAGTCGTTTTAGCGGTTAAGTAAATATATGGAATATCCAAGTGGCGTGCTTTCATATCTTTGATGACAGCATAGCCATCTTTTTGGGGCATCATAATATCTAAAATGAGCAAATCAATATGCTGGTCTAACATATCGATTGCTTCTTGACCGTTAGAGGCAATGGATACACGATAACCTTCGAACTCAAAATATGTTTTACATATATCACAAATGTCGGGTTCATCATCAACAATCAATACGTGGTGCGTCATGTTTATCATCCCTTAGCTTTTTTCTTTTAAAGAAGTGCATCAAATTTAGTTTGCACAGTGTTTCTTTATTCATTAATAATATTATAAAGAAAAATAGCTGTAATGGATACGTAAAAATCATATCTGCCAGAAGATAATTTAACATCACAAAAGCGCCGAAGAAACTAGCGATATAAGATAAGATACCAAGTAATAAGCCCAAGCCAATCGCAATCTCACCCAGCGGAATAAACCATTGGAATAGATCCAACTGTTGACTGACGATATTTGCAAAAAAAGATTTATACCAATCAGGTGTATCTTGATTGTTTTTGATGACGGGAACTAGTCCACTGACTGTAAAACCACCTGTTAATTTTTCAAAACCTTGCATAAGCATAATTAACCCAGATCCCATTCTGATTAACAGTATTATTATTTTCCAAACCATTGTCATTGTATCTGCTCCTTTATAAATTGATAAAAATGAGATAGAACCCTATGTTATTAGAATTCTATCTCATGCAATATGTTGGGTTATATTAAATGTTCAATGAATTATTTAGTGTCCATTAATTTAGCGTTACCGAAGACAACGTGTGCTTTGTCACAGTAAATTGTTGCTGTATCATAGTCGTCAACATTAACATCTTTAAGGTCGAAAGTTTGTTCTTTTTCATCATATTTGATTTTATCAATTTTCATACCTTTTTCGACATCGCCATTTTTAGTCAAGTAAACGTGTAAGTCTGGACCTTTAGAAGATTTAAAATCAGAAAGCATTAATTTGCCATCTTTAATCATCGCTTTACCTTCAACTTCTTGATCGTTTTCGCCTTTGAACATACCTTCTTTCATCATTGACTTCATGTCAGCTTTTTTATCTTCCATTTTACTTTCCATCATTTTGTCGTCTTTTTTCATTTCTTTGTCGTCATCCATATTGCCACATGCGCCTAAAAGTAAAGATGTTGCAACAGTTGTTGATAATAAGATTGATTTGATTTTCATTTTGATTTCCCTCTTTCGCTTTGTTTTTACACTATCTATGTTACAAAGCAATGAAAGAAATTGACATTAACTAAGTGTTAACAATTCTTAACTAAATCTTAAATCGAAGTGCAGGAATTAATGTTGCACCGTTATAGATATCTAGTCAGTGAGTTATCATTATTAATGATTTGTACTAAAAACATAAAATTTGGCATATTGGTAATGGTAATGTATTTCGGAATAATTAAAAGGTACACCATTTGTTAAGTAAAATAATTGCTCAACAATAAGTTTTGGATCATTCTCTTGAAGATGTAGGTGCGTTGCTTCGAATGCTGTAAGTTTATCCATTTGCATATAAAAATCAGAAAATCCTATTTTTAAACCTAGACCTTCTTGAATATAACTAAAGATGGAATTTTGAATGATCTCGTTATTTAAATAAGTAACATAAGCTTTATTATAGTAAGAAGATTCTATGCAAAATGGCTTACCATCCATATGACGTACACGTTTGACATAGTAAATATCTTGATCTAATGAAATATGTAGGTTTTGAGCAATTTTATGTGTAGGTTTTTGAATATTAAATTCAATGATGTCAGATGTAATATTAAATTGTTCTAATTCTTGTTTGAAGCCTTGATTTGACAATAAGCTGATATAATCAGCTCTCTTTTTTCTACGGACAAAAATACCACTTCCTCGAACTTGAAATACGATCCCTTGTTTTTCTAATGAATCTAATGCTTTAATAATCGTTGTTTTACTCGTATTAAATTGTGTCATTAATTGATCTAGAACGGGTAATTTTTCGCCGTGTTGTAACTGGTGTGTCTCAATATAATTCTCAATTTCATTTGCAATTGTTTGGTATTTTAGCATGGTAACACTCATTTCTGTTAAGCTTTCATATTTTGATAATAATTAAAGTAATTAAAAAGAGTATACCATATTAATATAAAATACAATCACAATTATATTATACGCCTCTTGATAAATTATACACTAACAATTATAATGTGAGTATAAAAATAAAGGAATGAATAAATATGACGAAAAAAGTGAGGGATTACAAAGCACTGGCTCAACAAATATTAGAGGCAGTGGGAGGTGAAGATAATATTGTAAATGTAACACGTTGTGCGACGAGATTGCGCATTGTGTTAAAACGTTCAAAGCCTAAGGCAAAGGAAGTTGTCTCATCTCTGCCAGGTGTTATCACAGTTGTTGAAAACAATGGACAATTTCAAGTGGTGATAGGTCAACACGTAGGTACAGTATATGATGCATTTATTTTATTAGTAGAAGATAAATTAGACATGGTAGGAAGTCAGGAGAAAAGTAAGGGGACAATACTTAATCGTATTATTGCGACGATGTCAGCAGTATTTGCGCCTTTTATTTATGTACTCGCTGCTGCTGGTATTTTGCAGGGCTTTTTAATTATTCTTCGTCTGATTTTTCCGACGTTTTCCGAAACAGGTACACATCATATTTTAAGTATGATGTCATGGGCCCCTTTTACGTTTTTACCTATTTTTATTACATTAACTGCTGCAAAACATTTTAAAGTCAATGTATATATTGCGATGGCTATAACAGCAGCTTTATTAACGCCGGAATGGACAAACATGGCACAGCGTATTGCAGATGGAGAATCTATTAAATTTTTAGGTGTGAGTTTGTCTGAAACGACATATGCTTCAACGGTACTACCACCACTATTTCTTGTTTGGTTGTTATCTTATGTTGAAAAATATTTAAATAAGTGGATTCCTGAGGTGACAAGAGCTTTATTTGTACCGTTTTTTAGTATTTTAATTATGGTACCACTAGTATTAATGTTTATAGGACCTATTACAGCAGGAGCAGCCAATGCAATCGCAAATGGCTATAACTTTTTAGCGGATACGTTCCCGCCTTTAGCAGGTGCTATTATTGGTGGCTTTTTCCAAGTGTTTGTTATTTTTGGTGTGCATTGGGGAGTAACACCGATGGTACTTGCAAACTATGAACAGTATGGCATGGACTCTTTCCAAGCATATCAAACGATTGCAGTTATTGCACAAATAGGGGCAGTAATAGGTGTTATTCTTAAAACAAAGAATAAGGAAACACGTAAAATAAGTACATCAGCAGGTATTACAGGTATTTTTGGTATTACAGAACCAACGATATATGGTGTGACTTTGCGCTTTAAAAAGCCATTTATTTTTGGAAGTTTCTCAGGTGCAGTAGGTGCAGTTGCAGCAAGCTTTTTTAATCCGAAATATTTCGCTTATGCAGGATTACCGGGACCCATTACACTTTTAAATGGTATGGATAAGGATTATCCTATGTCGATATGGGGAATTTTGCTTGGTACATTAATTGCTCTAATTTTGCCTATAATTTTAATACAAATTTTTGGTTATGGAGAAGATAGTGCTAAACAAGTGGCTTCAGATTTAAATAATAATGGAATTGAAAGTCAAAATGATAAGGCAATCACTATGAATGGAGATCGAGAGACAGTTATTTACGCACCATTAAAAGGGCGTATGCTTGTATTGTCGGATGTCCCTGATCCGGTATTTAGCTCAGGTGCGATGGGGCAAGGTGTCGCGATAGAACCTACTGATAATGACGTTTATGCTCCGATATCAGGAGAAATTGTTTTTATTGCACCAACGAAACATGCAATAGGAATTCAAGGTTATGATGGTGAGCAGTTGCTCATTCATGTCGGTCTTGAAACTGTATCTTTAGAAGGTAAACCCTTCACATTACATATATCAGATGGACAAACAGTTAAGCAGGGAGAAAAAATATTAACATTTGACCGTTTGATGATACAGGATAAAGGTATGTCTACAATTACACCAATTGTTGTAACAAATTCTGATCAATATAATCAAATTATAGTTGAAGAATTAAAAGAAGTAAAAGTTAATCAGCAATTATTAAATTTAATTAAATCATAGTTGTGAGGAGATATTACGATGAAAACATTACCGAAAAAATTTTTATGGGGTGGCGCTGTTGCTGCAAGTCAGTTTGAAGGAGGCTGGAATGAAGGAGGAAAAGGTCCAAGTGTAGTTGATGTACTGACTGCTGGTGCGCATGGTGTACCGAGACAGATTACACAGGATATAGAAGAGGATGTATTTTATCCTAATCATGAAGCTATTGACTTTTACCATCGTTATAAAGAGGATATTGCTTTATTTGCTGAGATGGGCTTGAAATGTTTGAGAACATCAATTGCGTGGACACGTATATTCCCTAATGGTGATGAGGCAGAGCCAAACGAAGAAGGACTACAATTTTATGATGATGTTTTTGATGAGTTATTGAAATATGGTATTGAACCAGTTGTAACATTATCTCACTTTGAAATGCCGTTGCATTTGGCACGTGAATACGGAGGTTTTCGTAGTAGAAAAGTGGTCGATTATTTTGTGAATTTTGCTGAAGCTGTATTTGAACGTTATAAAGATAAAGTAAGTTATTGGATGACATTTAATGAAATCAATAATCAAATGGATGTGCGAAACCCATTATTCTTATGGACGAATTCAGGCGTAGAATTAAAAGATGGGGAAGACGCAAAAGAAGTGATGTATCAAACTGCGCATCACGAATTAATAGCAAGTGCCCTAGCTGTAGCAAAAGGCAAAGCAATTAACCCTAATTTCAAAATTGGAGCAATGGTTTCACACGTGCCAATTTATCCATATAGTTCTAAGCCAGAAGATATTATGCTGGCAGAAACTTATATGCGTGAGCGTTACTTTTTCCCAGACGTTCAGGTACGTGGATATTATCCTAATTATGCATTAAAAGAATTTGAACGCCAAGGTTATCACATCATTATGCAAGAAGGAGATAATGATATCTTAATGGAAGGTAAAGTAGATTACTTAGGTTTTAGTTACTATATGTCAACAACAGTGAGTAGTGAAGTTGAGCCAAGTACTACAGATATCGTAGCGAATGGTGGATTACCACACGGCGTTGATAATCCACATATCCAATCAAGTGATTGGGGATGGGGTATTGACCCAGTAGGTTTACGTTATACATTAAATCGCTTTTATGATCGTTATCAAATTCCACTTTTTATTGTAGAAAATGGTTTTGGTGCAGTAGATATGGTAGAGTCCGATGGTCGTATTCATGATTTAGCGCGTATTGATTATTTACGTGCACATATCGAAGAAGTAAAAGCAGCAGTAACAGAAGATGGTGTTGATTTAATAGGCTATACGCCATGGGGAATTATTGATATTGTCTCATTTACAACGGGAGAAATGAAAAAACGTTATGGTATGATTTATGTTGATCGAGATAATGAAGGTCACGGTACAATGAAGCGTATGAAAAAAGAATCATTCGAATGGTATAAAAAAGTGATTCAATCAAATGGTGAAGACTTAGCGTAAGATAGTATGTTAATGAATAGTAGTGATGGAGATTATGAAATGAATCTCTACTAATGTGAGATGAGAATTGCTCTTATGACGCTAAGTATAAGAAAAGAGCAAGGTAAGTACTAATTTTCAAAAGAATACAAATGAAAAACACCACAAAATTCAATTCAAAGGATTTTGTGGTGTTTTTCTTACGGAATTGAAACATTATGTCCTCACCTCAGTTTTTATGTTTAAACATAACAATAAAGGGTAAAAGAAATCAGCTTACGCTTAGAGATATAAGTTGTTATCGAAATACTTAGTAAATATATTTTAAATTTATAAGAAATTAAGTTTTCAATAACAAAACAAGGGTATACTTTGAATGTGAGAAACTATAAATGTACAACAAAATAGGAGGTGTATGTAACGTGAGACGACTCAAAAATTTCTGTCTGGGATTATTAATGGTTGTCATTATTGGGTTCTTATTGTTTATGTATCTTGAATATGAACCTATTACACAATACCAAAATTATTTCTATCAATATCAGTGGTTTGAACCATTGCTCATCGGTTTATCTGCATTTTTAATTTTAATTGGGCTTATTTTATTTTTCAGTGCTTTCAAACCAACACATCGCAAACCGGGATTATATAAAGATTATAGTGATGGACATATTTATATTTCGCGTAAATCACTTGAAAATACAGTGTTGGATACATTGAAGAAATATGACGACATTCGTCAACCTAATGCAGTAGCGAAGTTATACCATAAGAAACATCATAACTTTGTAGATATTAAAGCAGATTTCTTAGTGCCAACAAGTACAGTCAATATTCAAACTTTAACAGAGCAAGTAAGAGCAGATATCAAGGAAAATGTAGAACGCTTCTCTGAGATGCCAGTGCGCAAATTGGACATCAATGTTCGTGATCAACGTCAAAACAATGGTGAACCGCGAGTAGTGTAAAGGAGGGAATCTTATGGCGAATCAAAACCAAAATAGTCAAGGTGACCAAGCTTCAAATGAACAGATTATCGCACTATTAAAAAGTTATAAATGGCGCATCATGGGTTTCTTCACATTCTTACTCATTGCGATTCTCTTTTTGACACTTGGTTTTTGGAAAACAATTTTAATTATTATTTTATGTTTAATAGGGATTGGTGTAGGGTATATTAAAGACCGTACACAAGATTTCTTAAATTTACTCAATCGATTAAGCTAGTATAAGCACAAAGTTGATAAACTTTTAAGAATGATAGATTTATAAAATTTTGATAAAAGGAGTTTTTATGATGACAGTAGATAACAATAAAGCAAAAGAAGCATACAATAACAATACAGGTGTGAATCAAAAAGAACAAGAACAACGCGAAGCAAACCAAGGGCCACAATTCTCAAATAGCTTAACATTCTCTGATGAAGTTATCGAAAAAATTGCAGGTATTGCAGCACGTGAAGTTAAAGGTATTTTAGATATGAAAGGCGGATTTGTAGACAGCATCAGTGGTTCATTTACAAGTGGTCCAAATGTGACACAAGGTGTATCAGCTGAAGTTGGTGAAAAACAAGCAGCAATTGACTTGAAAGTGATTTTAGAATATGGTGAATCAGCACCAAAAATCTTCCGTAAAGTTACAGAGCTAATCAAAGAACAAGTCAAACATATGACTGGTTTAGAAGTTGTAGAAGTAAATATGCAAGTAGATGATGTCATGACACGTAAAGAGTGGCAACAAAAGAACGACAAAAGCAAAGACAGCAATGAAAATAAAGGTTTACAATAAGCCGTTATAACCAAAAGAACCGAGTACAGTGATGTGCTCGGTTCTTTAATGTTTTATGCTATTTTGTGGACTCGGCTGTATATGTATTTAATGTTAAAACGATTATAAAAACAATAAATCCTATAAAAGAAGCGATATAAATAGTTGATTGTAAACTGATATGTGTAACAATAAGTCCGCCTAATAATGCACCAAAACCTATACCGGCATTGAGTGCGGACATATTCCAGCTCATGATCTGACTATGATCACCCTGAATTTGATCGATAAGTCCTGATTGTATAGCAGGATTTGTGCCCCATTCGACTAAATGCCAAATAAATAATGCGATGAGAAGTAACACAGAAGTTGTCCAAAGTTGTCCCAAAATAAGTAGGATTATCATAAAAGTACTACTACTTACAATAAGCCACGTTTTAAAAGATAATTTGTCTGTAAAGTATCCTCCCATTGATGTGCCTAACATACCTGCAATGCCGATAACGAGAAGTGCCAGTGACACGAACTGTAATGTATGTCCTCCGGATAAAATAAGTGGATTGATGTAAATATAGACAATAGAGTTGGCAGTAAGAAAAATAAATGTTACAGCAAGGAGTTTAATCACTTCTTTTTTACTATGTATAACTGTTGTTGGAGCGTGACTATGTTCATGATGAATACGTAATTCACTAGGAAGATAGCGCATTAATAATAGCGCAACAATAATACCGATAACACTGATTAATACAAATGTAAAACGCCAACCTATCCAGTCGCCAATAAGTGTACCAATTGGAACACCGAATACATTAGAGGCACTAAAACCTGTGTAAACGAGCCCAAGCATTTGACCACGTTTATGTGGTGCCGCAAGAACGACAGTAATTGCTAAAATTTTAACAACAATGAGTGCAGCGGCAGCAGATGAAAGGATACGTCCGATCACTAAAATAATAAAATTAGGAGATAATGCGATCATAAAGTTGCCAATAATAAAAAGAAGTACGGTAATGACCAGTACTGGTTTAGGTGCATAACGTTCTGTTAATTTTACTAAGATAGGGCCTGTCAGTGCAAAAGTAAAAGCATATACGGTGACCAGCTGTCCAACCCAAGCTTCAGAAATATGAAGATCTACACTCATTAAGCTCATAATCCCTGCAACAACCATCTCTACCATTCCAACAATAAAAATGCTAAGCATAAAAGTGAATGTCCGCATAAGTGTCATAAGTATCAGGACTCCTTTAAAAATAGTCTCTGGACACTATTCTAATATATAACTTAGAAATAAGAAACATGGATCATATAATAAAAAATTGATTTTTATTTAACGAATAAAGGAAAAGGTAAAAAGAATAGATCAGGTTGTTATAAAGAAGTGCGTACACAGTAGTTTTGGTGATTCAATTTGGGATGACGATTGTAAAAAGGATGATTAGTTTGAATATTTGATTGTACTAAATTTGCTTCAAACTTAATCATCCTTATTTAGGGAGAGGTCTATCATATTGCAATGTATAGATAGAGACTCACTTGTTTCTAACTGCCATAAAAAACTCTAGGTTGTATGAGCCATGTTTAATATTTTATTTTTGACGAGATGTCACAGTTGTATAGTTTAAAGTTAAAGGATTATCTACTTTGATATAAGTATAAGTATGTGCTTCATCTAATAGGCGCATCGTTGTTACACATTTATAATCAATTGTTGTATCAAAAAAGGTAGATGCTATGGCTTTTAAGCGATCATGATTAACATCACAATGTCGACAAGTTTCGATTAGGTGTTGTATACGTGTTCGAACAATTTGCCATAATAGTTGTTCAAGATTTTCGATAGAATAATAACGACTTAATGTACTTACGATTTCACCAAGGTGATTTTGAATTGTTGAGTAAAAGGCTTTATTGAAAACAGATTGTTCACTATCTGTTAAAATACGAGATTTATGGTGGAAGTTTGATGTGTCAAATCCCATATGTTGTAATTGACTGCGATCAATGCGCAACCCTTCAAAATCCCGAATGTACATTGTTTGGAGTAGGCCATCATGTCTATTAAAGACAGCAATTGTGTTTTGAAGATGTGCCTCTAGTGCAACGCCATACTTAATGAGTAATGGCATAACATAATCAATAAGTGCGTGTGCGTAACGTGTAAACCAACGTTCAATGGCAATACGGTCATTTGAAATCGAATAACTTTGTTTATAGCGTTCAATTAATTCAATCATTAGGCAAGATGTTTGCGATGGTGTTCCAACAATAAGACTTGAAGGAATGAGCGGTAATGCTCGATCTATGTCGATATCATGATAGATATTTTGACGAAGTAAAGTTCCCAGCTGCTCACTTCGACGCTCTTGATGTTCAGGTGTATCATATGTATTGAAAAAATGAACGCCGGCAATTTCAGGAATAGCATGCGTAGGTACATCCTGAAATAGTGGGTCTGTTGATGTAATCTGCTGTAAAATATGAGTCATTAATGGACCATTGTGCGTTGTTTGTTCAGATAATGTTCGAATTTCACCTGTAATGTGAACATTTGTTGATAACTTGATGTGTGGTGACAAATTTGGATAGCTTGGCATCAATGTTCGAAATGACAAACCTGCATAATAGTGACATGTATAGTCGAGTGGTACTATCATTGCGTTATCTAGCTCTTGCTGATATTCAGACTGTAAAATATGTTCGTATTGCCAAGGGTGTACAATCATTATGGTGTAGTCATGTGGGTTAAGTCTATGATGTTGCAATACTGTGTCGCAAGCCTCACGTAATCCATGAAATGAGTCATATAAAATTGTTTCGTATACTTGATCTAACGCTTGTAGACGAATATAGTCATGATGCACTAAAACGAAGCGTAATGGAATTGCCTGCTCATACTCAGATGAATAGTCAATCGTTTCTTGTGGTGACATACCCTTACGTAATTTAGCTCCCGGGTGTACCGGATGACCTTCAACAACAGCTTGTTCAGAAGAAAGGTAAGGGTCATCTTGATTCTCAATATAATTTAATAAAGATGTACAGTTTTGACCATATTTCATATATTGATAACTCAGTGCAAGTGTCATATAGCAGGCACTGTTTTCAAGGTCATCTTGGAATTGCTCAGCAGCTTGACCTCGATAATTTATATTTTCTTGAATAATAACATCAAGTATATCATTCGGGTGCATAATACGTTCGTACCCTGTATCTGTATGCCAATAAAAAGGACCTGTTACATTGATACGATTAAATGCATGGTGTCCAGTAACTTTAGCGTATAAGGTTTGTTGCGTATATGTAAAACGAATCATTAAAATATCGTGGTGTTGCAATGGTGAAGTCACATTGTTTGAATGATCGACAAAGTCACTGTTTACATACCCTTGTACTAAGTTTTCGCGATAAATCGACGCAATCAAGCGTGCCGTTACAAGGTCACGACCTTCCATAAGATATTTTTCAAAGTAGTGAGCCCATTGTGGATGAGTTTTACAAAGTGTTTCGTAACTTAGGCGTTCGTCTTTGGTGAATTCAACAGATGTTATCTTATATTGATTATTTTCGGCATTCATTTGAGCACCTCATTCTTTTTATTTTACAAAAGTTGTAATGATTCGTATAATCCATATTATCGGAAATGAGAACGGTTATCAATTAAAAGGGGAGTGGATAACGTGGCAAAATGGTTCTATTCCGGTACATTTTTACTTTTTCTTGGCAATTGGATAGGTCAGATTACATTAAACTGGTATGCTTACCAACTACACCATCGTGCTTTTGATCTTGCATGGATTAATTTTTTTCGACTAGCTCCTATTTTTTTATTGAGCATATGGGCAGGTGCACTTGCTGATCGTTACCGAAGATGTACATTAATAAAGTTAAGTGTAGGCAGTTCACTAGTTGTGACTACGATATTAACGATAATGGTCATAGTTATGGGAGAGGTTCCGATGTACTATTTGTATATATATGCCCTATTACGTGGTTGTATGAGCGCTATTGAGACGCCCGTTAGACAGGCTGTGTTACCAGACCTATCTCATCGATTAACTATGTCTCAAGCTGTGTCTTATCACTCTTTTATATTGAATACGTGTCGCTCGGTAGGACCAGCAATATCGGGATTTTTAATTGCTTCTTCTGGTGTGGAGCGTGCATTTACCGTGCAAGTAGTATGTTATGCTTTATCATTGATTGCAAGCTTACCTATTGATCTTGATGAAAAAAAGGAACAATGTACAAAAGGGTTCTCTTTAGCAACGACGTATCAGTATTTTAAAAGAAATACAAACGCGAGACGCATATTTATAACAGCATTACTCATTATGTCAACAGGTTATTGTTACTCAACTTTATTACCGATATTAACGGATGCTGAATTTCCTAATGATGCAACATTATTTGGAACCGCCATGGCATTAAGTGCGATTGGGGGTATTATTGCGACACTTTGCATTCCCATTGTTCTAAAATATATACATACACAACATTTATATTATATCAGTTCTATACTATTTGGAATAAGTTTAATCCTTATTTATCCATTGGGGGCATATGGATTATTAATTACAATCTTCTTTGTAGGTTTATTTGGTCAATTGGCACGAACGACCAATCGTATTTATTTTCAAGGAGATGTCGATCCTAACCATAGAGGGAAGATTTTAAGTGTAATCATGATGGATAGAGGCATGATTCCATTAGGTGCATTGTTGATGAGTCTATTAGCAGAGCAGTTTGGCATTGTAGCAACATTTTTAACGATGGGCTGTTTAACGACAATCATCGCATTGATGAGTTTTATTATGACTATTAAGTTTAATGGAGGCACAACAAATGACAGTCACATATCATCATAAAGAAGCAGATTTAATGATTCAGTATCGTGTACTTATTGCATGCATAAAAGAATCACTTTTTCCGAAAAATACGCAGATTGATATTGCTGAACAGATCATTAAAATACGTTATCATCAGCATGTACTCTATGCACACTATGCGACACAAAGTGCATTTTATCAGTTTACGATGGAGGGTGAAATTGTATATAAAGTAGGGGATACTTCTCAAAATATCCAAAGTTTAGAACAGCTCATTGATATATTGAGTCAACATTTTAATATCAAATTTCACGAACAACTTATTGCAGAATTGCAGCATAGTGTGTTGGGGTTGGAGTTGAGTTATCGTCAATATACACATCGACAAGTGGCCATGGAACACGCATCCAAGTTTTCAAGAATGCCTAGCGAACTCAATTTTATTGCATGGCTGACACATATGGGTGAAGATGAGGATTTTTCAGTTCTCGGGTATACAGAAGGGATGGTTTGGCATGGACATCCATCACATCCTTTGACCAAAACGAAGCGCCCACTTACATCATCAGAAATACAAGCCTATGCACCGGAGTTTATGCGTGTTGTACCGCTAAAAATTGTACTCGTAGATCAAGCAATTGTTTGTGAAACATCCATGGAAACTATATCGAATTTTATGATTAATACTGTTATTCCAGATATGGCAAGACCTTTACGCCAGTTTCTTGAACCATACGAAAAAGAGTTATCGAACTATCGTGTACTATTTGTACATCCATGGCAATATGAAAATGTCATTGTACAGGCTTTTGATGAGGCAATACGTTTACATAAAGTTATACCGACACCTTTTACGGTGGATGCAAAGGCAACATTATCTTTTCGAACAATGTATTTGTTAAAGCGACCTTATCATATTAAGTTGCCACTGAATGTACAAGCGACAAGTGCAGTTAGAACGGTTTCAACGGTAACAACAGTGGATGGTCCACACTTGAGTTATCAATTACAAGAACTGTTAAACGAATATCCAACACTACAAGTTGCGATGGAGCCATATGGTGTGTATGTCGATGCACCAGCAGACACGGCACGTCAGTTTGCTATGATTGTACGTCAAACTCCAGAGACGACATCTTCTGATATAACACAGCTTGTTACAGCTTGTCTAATAGAGCGTAATCCGGTAGACAAACAAGTGGTGGTTGATAGTCTTATAGAGTATTTATATGGCGTTGTGAGTGATGACACGATTAGACAATTTATTCGCGAGTATAGTCGTGCATTAATCATACCGTTAGTGGGTTATATTCAAAAATACGGTATTGCACTAGAAGCGCATCAACAAAATACAATTCTACAAATTAATCGCGAAGACCAAAAGTTCTCCTTTATTGTAAGAGATTTGGGAGGATCACGGATTGATGTACAGACACTTCAAAAAGCTGTGCCTAATATTCAGCTAACAAATCATAGTTTAATTGCTGAGGATATAGAAGCGGTGATCGCTAAGTTTCAACATGCTGTTATCCAAAATCAACTGGGGACGCTTATCCACCATTTTAAACATGTGCATAAAAGTAATGATGCAGTACTTTATCGTATTGTGGGGGATGTTGTTTGCCAAGCCATACAACCTTACGATGCTCACGCTGATGTATTAGAGCGTGTATTATTTGATGAACGAGTAAATGTTAAAGCATTGTTAAGTATGCGAATAGCACAACAAGTTAAAAAATATGTCAATATATCACTCGATAATCCACTGTATACGAAGAGGTGAGTTGAATGCCACATATACATATTCATTTGAATAAGATGCAATATAATGCAATGATTTTACAACAGATGTTACAAGAAAAAGGCATCCGTATGATACCTGTCACCAAATGTATGGCTGGTGACTTACGTGTACATAAAATGTTGCGTGATATCGGTTTTGATATGTTAGCAGAGTCCAGACTTAATCACATTTATGTACAGCAAGAGCCGACAGAGCATTATATGTTGATTAGAGGTATCGTACCAGAAGATGCTGAGCTGACTGTTCGATACACACAAATCAGTTTGCAAACAGAAATGGAGACGATTCGTGCGCTGAATGCAGCCGCAGTGGCACAAAATATAAAGCATCAAATTTTGTTGATGGTTGATTGGAAAGATGGGCGTGAAGGCGTACTGACTTATGAAGTGGTATCTTATGTTTCGGAAATCATGAAATTAAAGGGGATTAATTTAAAAGGCTTAGCCTTTAATTTTATGTGTTATCGCCAAATGCCACCTACTGAAGAAGATTTACCTTATATTCATCATTTTATTGAAGCGGTTGAGAAAGATACACAGTTGCGTTTTCAAACCATTTCTGGGGGTAATTCCAGTATGTTAATATTGGCGATGTATCAAAACTTAGGACGAATCAATGAACTGCGTATAGGTGAAGCCATATTCCGTGGATATGAAACGGCCTACAATATGCGACTGCCACAGTTGTATGATGATGTTGTCATGATAACTGGAGAAATTATTGAAATTAAACCACGTCTAGACTTGAGAACGCATCAATCATATTTGCAGGCAGTTGTTAATATAGGACAGTTAGATACTGCTGTTGAAGATATTACGCCTTATGATACGCAGTTGCGTATTGTTGGTTATACGAGTGACGTCTTGTTGATTCATTTAGGACAGGCTGACTATTATCAAATCGGTGATGTAATCGAATTTAAATTGGGTTATGCTGCCATTGCCCAAAGTATGCACAATGAACAATTATCCAGAATATATCATGAAGACAAAGGAATTACTGCATTGATCGAAGGTTTTACAAATAAGAAAAAAGAAAAATTTATTTATCACCATTGACAATGAGAATCGTTTTCAATTAATATATTTAGTGAAGTACACTTTGAAAACAAAAGGAGCGTTAAACTGTGAATAAAAAGAAATGGATGGGGTTATTCACTGTTATTGCAGTGATGTTACTTGTTGCAGCATGTGGTGGTGCAAAAGATTCAGACGATAAAGATACTGCTGAATCAGGTAAAGGCGTTGAAGTGAAACATGATGGAGGCACAACAAAAATTGAGAAAACACCTAAAAAAGTTGTTGCGCTTGAATATTCATTTGTAGATGCACTTGTTGCACTTGGTGTGAAGCCGGTAGGTATTGCTGATGATGGGGACAAGTCAAATATTATCGAGCCAATTCGCGACAAAGTGGGTGACTATAAATCAGTAGGTGATCGTAAACAACCTAATTTAGAAGTGATTAGCGAGTTGAAGCCAGAACTTATTATTGCAGATAGCAACCGTCATAAAGGGAACTATGAACAATTAAGTAAGATCGCACCAACGATTTTATTACCAAGTTTAGATTCTGATTATAAACAAAATTTGGAAGCGTTTAAAACTATTGGTAAAGCGCTTTCTAAAGATGATGAAGCAAGTAAACGTTTAGATGAACATAAAGAAAAAATTGAGCAATATGAAAAAGAAATTACAATGGATAAAGATAAAAAAGTATTGCCAGCTGTTATCTCTCAATCTGGTTTATTGGCACACTCTGATAAGTCATATGTTGGTCAGTTTTTACATGAATTAGGATTTAAAGAAGCTTTAACAAAAGAAGTTGCAGATCAACTTCCAGAGTATTTAAATGCACCATACTTAAATATGAACTCAGAGCAGCTTTCAGAAGTTAATCCTGAGCGCATGTTTATTATGGTCAATGGTGAAGATGATCCATTCTATGCTAAGATGAAAGAAGATAAAGTTTGGAATGAATTAGATGCAGTGAAAAATGATCGTGTACACGTTGTGGATCGTTTAACTTGGGCGAAATTCCGTGGTTTGATTTCTTCAGAAGAAATTGCTAAAGAGCTTGCTGAGATCTCAAAATCAGAAAAATAAGCCATTTTAAAGACTTAAATAAAGGTGAATGTGTATGTCAAAACTCAAATTAAAAGCATTTGATGAACATCACCAACAGAAACGCACTACGCTTACGTTCATCGTGAGCGTGTGCTTTCTTATTTTTGCAATGTACTTAAATCTTGCAATAGGTTCGTCAAACATAAAATTTCAGGCGTTAATTGACTACTTTTTTTCAACAACGAATACAAAAGAAACTTTTTTAATACACCATGTTCGAATGCCACGTATGATTGCAGGTGCAATGATTGGTGCATCATTAGGCGTTGCAGGAGTGTTAATGCAAGCGATTACGCGAAATCCTTTAGCGTCTCCTCAAATATTTGGTGTGAATGCGGGTGCGTCATTTGTTGTCGTATTGTTTACTGTGATGATTCCTTCATTTGCTGCGTATAACGTATATTTTGCATTTATCGGTGCATTTATAGGTGGGTTGGCTGTATATATGCTGGCAGATACTACAAAAGGTATGACACCCATCAAACTGGCGTTAGCAGGTATGACGATACACCTCTTTTTTACAAGTTTAACGCAAGGAATTATTTTACTTCATGAAGACGCCACCACAACAGTAATGTTTTGGTTGGTAGGTGCACTGCATACCATTAAATGGGGACATATTATAAAAATATTGCCGTTTTTAGTGAGTGGTTTAGTCGGTGCATTGTTTTTAGCAAGACAACTAGCCATTTTAGATTTAGGAGATCAAATTGCTACTGGACTGGGTCAAAACACACAGTTAGTCCGGGCTTTGGCTGGCTTTCTCGTTGTTATTTTAGCCGGGGCATCAGTAGCGATTGCAGGTCCCATTGGTTTTGTGGGACTGATTGTGCCACATGTTGTGAAGTATTACTTAAATCGAAACTATTTTCTTATTATTCTACTCTCTATGGTGATGGGGGCGAATCTATTATTGATTTCTGATGTACTGAGTCGTCTCATTGCTTTTCCTTTCGAGTCACCAGTCGGAATAGTAACATCATTTGTCGGTGCATTTTACTTCTTATGGATTACATTGAGGGGAGTGCGGACAAGATGATACAACATTTAAAAAGACGTTATATAACTATAGGGATTTTACTTATAGTTTGTGCATGTTTAAGTTTGAGTGCCGGTGCAGTTTGGATCTCGCCACAACAAGTGCTTCGAGAGGTCTGGTCAGGAGAAAACTTTATTTTATCTGAATATCGTGTCCCACGTATGTTACTAGCAATTTTAGTTGGTGCTGCGCTATCTATTTCAGGGGCAGTAATACAGGGAGTAGTGCGCAATCCTCTTGCATCACCAGATGTTATTGGTATCACGAAAGGTGCAAGCTTAGCTGCTGTAATTGTTATTATTATTTTTCCAACGGCACCACTTTTTCTTTTACCGCTTGCATCATTTGTTGGTGCATTAGGAATGAGTATTATTTTATCATTACTCATTAGTTTTAAACGCGTAAAAGGATCTCAGCTGGCTTTAATAGGTATGGCACTCGGTGCGATTGCCATGGCGCTTGTACAATACTTACTCATTCGTAACCCGATGGAAGCAAACATTGCACTTGTATGGTTGACTGGTAGTTTGTTTGGTCGATCAATGCAACATGTATTGACGATATTGCCATGGTTATGTGTGTCTATACCTGTTATCCTATATTATAGTTATAAATTAGATATTCTACATTTAGGTGATGATGTAGCAACAGCATTGGGTGCTAAAGTGAATCATATTAAGATGATATTATTGTTAGCAGCAGTTATGTTGGCGGGATCAGCTATTTCTGTTGTAGGAGGTTTAAGTTTTCTTGGACTCATTGCACCGCATATTGCACGTAGTATTGTAGGTCATAAACATGTGCATATTGTTTTAATGTCAGGATTAATTGGTGGTGTGTTGATGGCATTTGCAGATGGATTGGCACGCATGATTGCACCACCTATTGATATCCCGGTTGGTGTATTGATTGCAATCATAGGCGCACCATACTTTTTATACGTATTACGAAAAATGTGATTTAAAATAATATGCATCATTTTGTATCAATATTCAAAAAGACGTTGCATAACACCTTTGTACTCTGTATAATCTATACTCGTGAGTACAAAGGTGTTTTGATATAGGTCGAATATAAGTAGGAATTGAAATAATGAGAACACCTCTTTGATCTATTTCTCTAACCGTAGATATTATGTGAACTGAGAGGGTGAATAATAATGGAGAAATTAACAAAAAAACAGCGACAGATAGGGAAATGGAAGTTTATTCTACTGTCACTTATAGGGATTATTTTATTTTTAATTCCAATACCTATTGTAGAAAAGGGACAATCAACAACAACTTTACCTATTGCTTTTTTAGCTAAAGTTTTTAAAGATATAATCGGTAGTGCAATGCCATGGCTCATTGTATTGATTATTACATTATCTGGCTTGTTGACAATGATATATAGCTTATTGATTAAATCAACATCAACGACATCAAGTTTTATGGTGAATACCTTCAAAGTGACATGGCCTTGGGTAATGATTCGTTTAATAGCTGTAATCTTTGCATGGTTAACATTTTTAAAAGTAGGACCAACATGGATTTATTCAGAAGATACTGGAGATTTGATTTTTACAGGATTACTCCCAACATTGGTTGCGGTATTTTTCTTTGCGGCAATTTTTCTACCGTTATTGTTAGAATATGGTTTATTAGAATTTTTAGGTCCTATATTTAGACCTATTATGCGTCCGTTATTTACTTTGCCAGGGCGTTCAACTGTAGATAATTTAGCATCATTTATCGGGGATGGCACAGTAGGTGTTATGATTACGAGTAAGCAATATGAACAAGGCTTTTATACTCGGAGAGAAGCTACTGTTATCGCAACAACATTCAGTGTTGTATCATTAACGTTTGCGATTGTGATTGCAGAGACGATTGGGTTGATTGATCGTTTTGCGGTATTCTATTTTACGGTTATTGTTGCTTGTTTTGTAGCGGCGTTAATTATGCCACGTATATGGCCACTTCGTTCGGTAGAAGATTGTTATGTGGATGGTGTCTCAGCTCAAGAACGTCCAGAAAAACGATATACATATATGCAAGCATTGAAGAGTGGGTATGCAGATGCAGTAAAAACAGGCTATGATGCACCGGGTTTGCGAATGTATTTACATACAGCTGTTCGAACAGTATTGGATATGTGGCTCGTCGTTATACCGGTTGTTATGACAATTGGAACCTTAGCAACCATATTAGCAACGTATACACCAATTTTTACAATCATTGGTAAACCATTTGTTCCATTTTTAGAATTAATGCAAGTTCCAGAAGCTTCCGCAGCATCCGAGACGATGATTATTGGTTTTGCAGATATGTTTTTGCCATCGATTTTAATTGAAGGTGTACAAAGTGATTTGACCCGCTTTGTTGTAGGTGCTTTAAGCGTATGTCAGCTCATTTATTTATCAGAAGTAGGTGGTGTGATACTTGGTTCTAAGATTCCAGTGAGTATTTGGAGATTATTTGTTATTTTCTTGATCCGCACAGTGATTACATTACCTATTATTGTTCTTTTTGCACATATTATTTTTTAGAAAACTAAAAAACGGATGCCCTTTTAGCTTGTAGGCTAAAGGGCATCCGTTTTATTTTATTTTGTTACTTCATTATAGACTTTCTTATCATTAAATGTATAAATAATGTATTGGTGATCATCCGTATCGATAATGACGCGATTTGTTTTACCAAATGTTGAGCCAATTCGAGAAACGTTTTTGCTGTCTAACTCTGGAACTGCATGAATATCTCTATCTTCTGAAACATTTTTAATTGCATCATTAGGAATACGGATATCTGCAACTCTCCATTGAATTTGTACTTCTTTATCGTTCTTCTTAACTGTCATAGCCATTAGACCGACACATCCTTTAATTAATTTGTTAGGTGTATCATAACTTATTTCAATTTAATTTGCAAGTAATATGAGATACTTTTTAACAAATGTGACATACTAATGAAACGTATAAATCTATTGAAAAGCGTGAAGTACGTTAGGATATTATAAGTTTAAATAATAGAAGGGGAATAAATAATGGATTGCTCTTATAATAAGAAGACAGGGAAGAAGAGCTTTTCAAGAACATGAATGTAAAATATTTTATCTGCATACCGAAAATATGTTCGTATAACCAGAGCGTTTGTGCTATAATTTCAGTATTAATTAATAATAAGGAGTAGGTTATGACAGGTAAAACGCATATTGCTGCAGGATTATGTGTAGGTACGGCTACTGCGCTACATTACAATCTTGATATTTATAGTACTGCGACTTGTATTTTTTTAGCAGGTATAGCTAGTATCTTTCCAGATATATGTCATACGAAAAGTAAAATTGGACGTAAATTTCCTATAATAAGTTGGTTAATTAAACAGTTTTTTGGTCATCGGACACTCACACATTCTCTGTTGTTTTTATTTCTTATATATATGATTTTGCATTTTATTGAAACGCCGATATACTATATGATTTCTATAATATATGGTATGCTTTCACATGTAATATTAGATATGTTGACGCCAAGAGGTGTACGTCTGTTGTTCCCTTTGCCTATAAGTATTGGTTTTCCAATTCGTTTTAAAACGGGGGGACTCTTGGATGTATCATTGGCGACAGCTTTTGGTCTAATGATGGTTTATATGCTATTTGATGAAGCTTTTCATTACTTTTTTCAATTATTGATGTAATGATTATGATTGTAAGTAAAGTGTAAAGTTCTGTTCAAAAGGAGAGAAGTTTAAAGTTATGTTAGAAAAAAATAAATTAGAGAAAGTTAATCAACATCATTTGTGTGAATACGAAAAAATGATGAGTACAAATGAAAAGGAACGCTTATATCAAAAGGTCGAATCTCTAAATTTAGAAGACATACAAGCATTATATGAAGAAGTATATATGAATAAAGAGAATATCCAAGATATTTCACATGTACATGAAGTGAACTTTGAAGCGCGTAAAGCTCTAAAAGATAAAGAAGTTGATACATATGTCAAACAAGGGCTTGAGGCAATTAAAAATGGTCAATTTGCTGTATTGTTATTAGCAGGTGGTCAAGGAACACGATTGGGTCATAAAGGACCTAAAGGAACATATACAATTGGTAATAAGAGTCTTTTTGAATTACAGGCTGAACAACTTGTCCAATTGTATCAACAAACAGACTACTATATCGACTGGTATATTATGACGAGTGATATTAACGATGCCGAGACACGTATCTTCTTTGAAAAACACGATTATTTTAACTATCCTCAAGAGCATATTTTCTTTTTCAAACAAGACAATATGGTTGCACTTAATGAAGCAGGTCAATTAATTTTTGATAAAACAGGACAAATTATGGAAACGCCTAACGGTAATGGTGGTGTATTCAAATCTTTAAAGCAAGCGGGCTATTTAAATCAAATGATTGATAGAGGCAATCAATACGTCTTTATGAATAATATTGATAATGTTCTCGTACGTGTATTAGACCCACTTTTTGCAGGTTTTACAGTATACCATCATAAAGATGTAACATCTAAATCAATCAAAGCTAAGCAAGGAGAGTCAGTAGGGCGTCTTGTTGTACAAAATGGTAAGGATACTGTGCTGGAATACTCTGAATTAGATGATAAAATGGCAGATCAGCTAATGAATGCAAATATAGGCATTCATGCATTTCGTCTTGCTTTTATCGACAAAGCTGTTGATAAGCACTTACCTTATCATCTAGCTATTAAGCAATTGGAACAGTTAGATGAAGATTTTGGAATAGTGACACGGCCAACACTAAAATTTGAGTTGTTTTACTTTGATATTTTTCAATATGCTAATTCGTTTATAACATTACAAGTTTTACGTGATGAAGAATTCAGTCCTTTAAAAAACAAAGAAGGTAAAGATAGTGTTGAAACAGCGACAGCAGATTTAAGACGTATGAAAATAATAGAATAGGGGTTGGCTATATGACTGAAGTGAGAGCTGAGCGCGTAAAAGTTAAAAAGAAAACAGCACTAGAAACATTTAAAGATATCAATCCATTAACTTTTGGAGAGGAAATAGGAAATTCTGTATCACATGGTGTAGCAGCGTTATTAATGCTTATTGCTCTACCATATGCAGCGGTTTATAGCTATGCATCGTCCGGTGTTCTAATGTCAGTGGGCGTTTCTATATTTGTCATTAGCTTATTTTTAATGTTCATGTCTTCTACCGTTTACCATACTATGCAACAAGCATCACCACATAAATATGTTATGAGAATTATCGATCACAGTATGATCTATGTGGCAATAACTGGAACTTATACACCTGTATCATTAGTACTTGTTGGTGGTTGGCTTGGTTGGTCGATAATGGTTGTTTTATGGGGGACAACAATTTGGGGGATTTTATATAAGGCTATTGCTACAAAGGTGAACTCTAAATTGAGTTTATTGATTTATTTATTAATGGGGTGGGTTGGTATTATTTATTTACCCATTATTATAAGTAAAGGATTATGGTGGTTCCTTATCTTTATTTTGTTAGGTGGTATTTCATATACTATCGGTGCATGGTTTTATGCACAAAAAAATCGCCCCTACTTTCATATGATTTGGCATATTTTTATATTAATTGCATCGTTATTTCACTTTGTAGGTATTTTATATTTTATGCAAGTGTAATCTTGTTCGCTATTGTTAAATATGTAAGCTTAGGCTAGGACTTCATTGTAATAAGATGAACCCTAGCCTTTGTTGGAATGGACACAATATGAGATCAGTTAAATAAAAAAATAACTGAAATACCTATTGGGTAATCACCAGTGATATTCAATGAAGTAAGGAAGGTGTTGTTATATGACGTTTAAAAATATAAGTGTGATTGTGTCACTTGTGCTCATTATGTTTATGTCTGCAATAGAAACGTCTATTGTATCATTAGCATTACCAACAATGAGGGATGATTTGAATGCAATATGGCCCGTTTCATTTGTATTCACAGCTTATTTCATTGGTATTGTACTCGTCATTCCGATATTAAGTGAATTGATGGCCCGTGTAAGAGTCATTTATATTACAATTTTAGGATTAATATTATTTGTGAGTGGTAGTTTACTATCAGGAGTGAGTACGACTTTTGGAATGCTTATATTCGCTCGTTTTATTCAAGGTGTTGGTGCAGGTGTTAATATGTCTCTTGCACAAATTGTTCCCAAACTTGCTTTTAATATCCCTTTTCGTTATAAGGTCATGGGAATTGTGGGGAGTGTATGGGGAATTTCAAGTATTCTAGGACCATTTTTAGGTGGCTTTATATTAGAAGTGACAACGTGGCACTGGCTATTCTTTATTAATATACCGATTGGTGTCGTTGCAGCTGTATTCGTATTATATGCATATCACTTTGATAATGAAACAACGGTTAAACACGCATTTGATTATAAAGGGATGTTGTTTTTTTATTTAGTCATTATAGGATTGATGTTGGTTGTTGTTGGAAGACTTTCGATACTATTTAGTCTATTAATAGGTGTTTTGGTATTAGTATGTAGTGTATGGCTCTGGCGTTATTCTCAGAAAAGGCATACATCTTTTATACCCACACAATCTTTTCAACCCATTATGATTCGTGTCTTTTTTACTGATTTTTTTACTGCATTCATGCTGATTGGATTTAACGTTTTTGTACCGACTTATTTGCAAGATTATGTAGGTTTAACCCCTTTACAAAGCGGATTGATTATTTTCCCGTTAACAGTAGGATGGCTTATTATTAATTTTACATTGGATAAAATTGAAGCACGTCTATCTTTATACCGCATCTATATGTTGGCTTTTACCCTTATAGGTGTCGGGAGTTTAATGGTTTATGTGATGCCAAGTCACATATATAGTATAGCGATTGTATTATTCTGTGTAGGAATGAGCTTTGGTGTGGTATATACAAAAGACAGTGTGATTGTACAAGAGCATTCATTAACAAACCAAATGAAGAAAATGGTATCGTTATTTACACTAACACGTAACCTCGGGAATGCATCTGGATCAGCAATGATTGGTGTTATTTATGCATGGCACCTCGAATTTATAAAATGGCCGATTCAAAATGTGATGATAGCAAGTATGGTCATTATTATGGGATTAATATTTATTTGGCTAAGACGTATTGATGTACATGGACTTTAGATGGTTTGAGCAATCAACGATAGGAATGGAGGGAACATAGTGAGAGGTAATTTTAATTGGATTTCCTTATTAGTTGTACTCTCTATTTTTATCGTATCTGGTGCACTATTTTTAGTTGTATTAGCTTTGGGTTTATATGGTGTAAGTCGTATTTTGATTATGCTTAATTTAGGAACTTTCGAATACAATCAAGGGTTTTACGATAATTTGTTATATTATGGTAGCTATATCATACTGGGATATTTTTTGATTTTTTGTATTGAATTTATCATGGATGTTTTTCGAAAAAAATTAGCAACGAATCCATATTTTCAAGGTATAACATTCCATTTAATAACGTATACACTCATGGTGATTCTTTTTTTCTTTATGATTCATATTCATTATGACAAGATTCAAATTGATTACTGGGTCATTATGCTGATTATTGCTTTTTTATACCTATGCAAAGAAATATTTTATCCTAACTCTAAAAATTTAAATAAACACTTATAATGATAGTCATCAATTTGGGTTTTAGGGGAGAATGAGAGAAAATCACCTTTTATATAAATATCACTAGAGTGAGCAATTTTAAAATAATGTAAATGATTTGCTAAGCTAACCTTTTAGTCGTAGAATGTAGAAATGATTAAAAGGTAGAGGAGGATGTTTATGACATCAGGTATTCAGGTGACACGCGAGCAGCGCAATATCATTGTTGCGGTTATGCTCGTCAGTGCCTTTATAGCCATCTTGAATCAAACATTATTGAATACAGCTTTACCGGCGATTATGAAAGGGCTAAATATCGATGAAAATACATCTCAATGGTTAGTGACTGGTTTTATGCTCGTTAATGGTATTATGATTCCATTGACAGCTTATTTTATGGATCGTATCCCCACGCGTAAATTATATTTACTTGCGATGGGGGCGTTTTTAGTCGGATCTATTACAGCTGCTATAGCACCTAATTTTTTTGTACTTATGTTGGCGCGTGTTATTCAAGCCATGGGAGCAGGTGTTATTTTACCATTAAGTCAGTTTACTATGTTTTCATTGTTTCCTAAAGATCGTCGAGGATTTGCGATGGGGCTTTCAGGTCTTGTTATACAGTTTGCGCCTGCGATTGGACCGACACTTTCAGGTGTTTTAGTTGATCATTTTTCATGGAGAGCACCTTTACTTGTAGTCGTTATTGTTGCGATTATTGGTTATATATTTGGAATGATATATATGCAAAATTTTAGTCAAATTAAAGAAGTTAAGTTAGATAAAGCTTCTGTTGTCTTATCAACCATCGGCTTTGGTTTAATGCTCTATTCATTCAGCATGGCAGGATCACAAGGTTTTCACCACCCAACGGTATTTGTGAGTTTAGCTGTCAGTCTAGTTATTGTGGGAATGTTTATTTTACGTCAATTAAAAATTGATAATCCGATTTTAAATCTTCATGCGTTTAAAACGCGTACGTTTGCGTTAACATCTGTCGCATCAATGATTGTCTTTACGTCTATGGTGGGCCCTGCTTTGCTCATCCCACTTTATGTCCAAAATTCCTTGGGCTTATCGGCTATGCTTTCAGGCTTAGTCATCTTACCAGGAGCATTAATTAATGGTATGATGTCTGTTATTACAGGACGTTTGTATGACAAAGTAGGTGCACGCGTTCTTGTCATTCCAGGGTTTGCATTATTGCTCATCTCTACCATTATGATGGCACAGCTTACAGCACATACTTCATATATTTATGTTATTGTTGTCTATACTCTAAGATTATTTTCAGTTTCCTTGTTGATGATGCCATTAAATACAGCGGGTATTAACTCATTAACAAATAGTATGGTTTCTCATGGTACAGCCATTATGAATGCTTTACGAACTATTTCAGGATCTATGGGTACAGCATTAATGGTAACGATGATGTCAATTGGTGCAATGCTGTATACTCCTTCGACTACACTGTCAAGCAGTTTAGTTGCACGTGAAGCGATGGCTAGTGGTGTAAACTTAGCTTTTTACGTTACTTCTGCTTTTGTCTTGGTTGGTTTTATTTTAAGCTTTTTCATTTATGATCGTGGTAAAAAACCAAAAGATTATCAACAAAATTATGTGAGAAGAGCATAATTTATAAATAACTACTAGTGATATATGATAGAAGCGTTTTCAATATTACAGCGCTAGACATTATATATTCTAGTATAGGAAAAGTCCTCTGACTCAGTGTTATTGTTTGAGTAGGGGGCTTTTTTAGAAAAATAAGGGTTTTTACCTTATGCAATCATCAGGTATTTTGTTAAACTATAAACAAATGTGTATAAAAGGAGAGGTCATTCGTGTTAACAATAGAGCAAGTTAAAGCACTAGTGGGAGAAATCAATGATCCAATTATTAATGTGCCATTAAGTGAAACAGGTGGTGTTATAGAAGTTTCGGTAAAAGAAGAGAAAGAACATGTGAGTGTCAAAGTTGCGATGGCACAACTTGGCGGACAAACACAACTCGACTTACAAATGGCAATTGTTGAAAAATTAAAAGAAAATGGTGCTAAAACAGTTGGTATTCGATTTGAAGCGTTACCAGAAGAAGTTGTTGAAAAGTATCGTGGCAACAAAGAAGAAGAACAGCAGACGATCGAACAATTTATAGCACAAGGTAATGATTTAGAGTTTATTGCCATAGCGTCTGGTAAGGGAGGGGTCGGCAAGTCTACAGTAGCTGTAAATTTAGCTGTTTCTCTCGCACGAGAAGGAAAACGTGTAGGGCTTATTGATGCTGATATATATGGTTTCAGTGTGCCCGATATGATGGGTATAGATGAAAAACCTGGTATTGAAGGGAAGTCAGTTGTCCCAGTTGAACGTCACGGGGTTAAAGTTATTTCTATGGCGTTCTTTGTTGAAGAAAATGCACCTGTCATTTGGCGTGGACCTATGCTAGGTAAGATGCTGACAAACTTTTTCACTGATGTAAAATGGGGGGATTTGGATTATCTTATCCTAGATTTACCACCTGGAACAGGAGATGTGGCACTAGATGTACATACAATGCTACCGTCTAGTAAAGAAGTCATTGTCACAACGCCTCATCCAACAGCAGCATTTGTAGCAGCACGTGCTGGTGCAATGGCCAAACATACGGAGCATTCGATTTTAGGTGTAATAGAGAATATGTCGTATTTTGAAAGTAAAGAAACAGGAAATAAAGAATATGTGTTTGGTCAAGGCGGGGGGCAAAAACTAGCGGATGAACTACAAACAGACTTACTAGGGCAATTGCCGTTAGAACAACCTTCATGGAAACCTGTTGATTTTGCACCATCTATTTATCAACCTGAAGATAAGCTTGGAAAAATCTATCGAGATATTGCCAAAAAAATTATTGAAAAAACATCAAACTAAAAAAGTATTCGTATAAAAAGATATAGATTCAAGTTTTTTTGAGTGCATTTTTCTTGTTGGGATGAAACAATTATCGTTTCTTAGTTGTTTTATCCCTATTCTTTAAGATCGGTAATATTAAATTAAAAAAATGAAAAAAAGTATTGCATTTTCTGTGAATAGGTATTAGAATGTTTTCTTGTGAGCCAAAGCTTACATGAATAAAATATGGAAATCTAAAAAATATTTTATTTTTTATTGACAACAAACTTAGAAGTTGTTATGATAACAAAGTCGTGTTAATAAGTGCGAACGAAAAGTTAAAACATTTCGCTTCTGAAAGTGTAAAACTTACTATTGAAACGAAATAGTAAATAGCTTATGATTATAAAAGTCTTTGCAATGTTAAAAAATGCAAGAGATGATGATATGAACATTGAAAACTGAATGACAATATGTCAACGTTAATTCCGATAAATTGAGTACTAACGATAGTACTTTCGAGAGTGATTGACTTAAACAATCAAACGAGCTATATCAAGCTTACTTCTTTTATGGAGAGTTTGATCCTGGCTCAGGATGAACGCTGGCGGCGTGCCTAATACATGCAAGTCGAGCGAACAGACGAGGTGCTTGCACCTCTGACGTTAGCGGCGGACGGGTGAGTAACACGTGGGTAACCTACCTATAAGACTGGAATAACTCCGGGAAACCGGGGCTAATGCCGGATAACATGTTGAACCGCATGGTTCAACAGTGAAAGACGGTCTTGCTGTCACTTATAGATGGACCCGCGCCGTATTAGCTAGTTGGTGAGGTAACGGCTCACCAAGGCGACGATACGTAGCCGACCTGAGAGGGTGATCGGCCACACTGGAACTGAGACACGGTCCAGACTCCTACGGGAGGCAGCAGTAGGGAATCTTCCGCAATGGGCGAAAGCCTGACGGAGCAACGCCGCGTGAGTGATGAAGGTCTTCGGATCGTAAAGCTCTGTTATTAGGGAAGAACAAACGTGTAAGTAACTGTGCACGTCTTGACGGTACCTAATCAGAAAGCCACGGCTAACTACGTGCCAGCAGCCGCGGTAATACGTAGGTGGCAAGCGTTATCCGGAATTATTGGGCGTAAAGCGCGCGTAGGCGGTTTTTTAAGTCTGATGTGAAAGCCCACGGCTCAACCGTGGAGGGTCATTGGAAACTGGAAAACTTGAGTGCAGAAGAGGAAAGTGGAATTCCATGTGTAGCGGTGAAATGCGCAGAGATATGGAGGAACACCAGTGGCGAAGGCGGCTTTCTGGTCTGCAACTGACGCTGATGTGCGAAAGCGTGGGGATCAAACAGGATTAGATACCCTGGTAGTCCACGCCGTAAACGATGAGTGCTAAGTGTTAGGGGGTTTCCGCCCCTTAGTGCTGCAGCTAACGCATTAAGCACTCCGCCTGGGGAGTACGGTCGCAAGACTGAAACTCAAAGGAATTGACGGGGACCCGCACAAGCGGTGGAGCATGTGGTTTAATTCGAAGCAACGCGAAGAACCTTACCAAATCTTGACATCCTTTGACCGCACTAGAGATAGTGTTTTCCTCTTCGGAGGACAAAGTGACAGGTGGTGCATGGTTGTCGTCAGCTCGTGTCGTGAGATGTTGGGTTAAGTCCCGCAACGAGCGCAACCCTTAAGCTTAGTTGCCATCATTAAGTTGGGCACTCTAAGTTGACTGCCGGTGACAAACCGGAGGAAGGTGGGGATGACGTCAAATCATCATGCCCCTTATGATTTGGGCTACACACGTGCTACAATGGACATTACAAAGGGCAGCGAAACCGCGAGGTCAAGCAAATCCCATAAAGATGTTCTCAGTTCGGATTGTAGTCTGCAACTCGACTACATGAAGCTGGAATCGCTAGTAATCGTAGATCAGCATGCTACGGTGAATACGTTCCCGGGTCTTGTACACACCGCCCGTCACACCACGAGAGTTTGTAACACCCGAAGCCGGTGGAGTAACCTTTTGGAGCTAGCCGTCGAAGGTGGGACAAATGATTGGGGTGAAGTCGTAACAAGGTAGCCGTATCGGAAGGTGCGGCTGGATCACCTCCTTTCTAAGGATATATACGGAACATCATCTCAGATGATGATAGCGGATTAACGTGACATATTGTATTCAGTTTTGAATGCTCATATTTGAGGATTCAATATTGTACATTGAAAACTAGATAAGTAAGTATAAATGATTTTACCAAGCAAAACCGAGTGAATAGCGAAAGCTTGAAACTAAATGATCGCTAGTCGTCAATAGACGACTCACATAATTAATAACTGGTGATTGACAAGTCGTTAGACTTGGCAATATCACAATAAGATTAAGTTATTAAGGGCGCACGGTGAATACCTTGGCACTAGAAGCCGATGAAGGACGTTACTAACGACGATATGCTTTGGGGAGCTGTAAGTAAGCTTTGATCCAGAGATTTCCGAATGGGGGAACCCAGCACGAGTTATGTCGTGTTATCCACATGTGAATACATAGCATGTGAGAAGGTAGACCCGGAGAACTGAAACATCTTAGTACCCGGAGGAAGAGAAAGAAAAATCGATTCCCTGAGTAGCGGCGAGCGAAACGGGAAAAGCCCAAACCAACAAGCTTGCTTGTTGGGGTTGTAGGACACTCTATACGGAGTTACAAATGGCTATGTTAGACGAATAACCTGGAAAGGTTAATCAAAGAAGGTAATAATCCTGTAGTCGAAAACATAGACACTCTTGAGTGGATCCTGAGTACGACGGAGCACGTGAAATTCCGTCGGAATCTGGGAGGACCATCTCCTAAGGCTAAATACTCTCTAGTGACCGATAGTGAACCAGTACCGTGAGGGAAAGGTGAAAAGTACCCCGGAAGGGGAGTGAAAGAGAACTTGAAACCGTGTGCTTACAAGTAGTCAGAGCCCGTTAATGGGTGATGGCGTGCCTTTTGTAGAATGAACCGGCGAGTTACGATCTGATGCAAGGTTAAGCAGAAAATGTGGAGCCGCAGCGAAAGCGAGTCTGAATAGGGCGAATGAGTATTTGGTCGTAGACCCGAAACCAGGTGATCTACCCTTGGTCAGGTTGAAGTTCAGGTAACACTGAATGGAGGACCGAACCGACTTACGTTGAAAAGTGAGCGGATGAACTGAGGGTAGCGGAGAAATTCCAATCGAACTTGGAGATAGCTGGTTCTCTCCGAAATAGCTTTAGGGCTAGCCTCAAGTGATGATTATTGGAGGTAGAGCACTGTTTGGACGAGGGGCCCCTCTCGGGTTACCGAATTCAGACAAACTCCGAATGCCAAATAATTTAACTTGGGAGTCAGAATGTGGGTGATAAGGTCCATATTCGAAAGGGAAACAGCCCAGACCACCAGCTAAGGTCCCAAAATATATGTTAAGTGGAAAAGGATGTGGCGTTGCCCAGACAACTAGGATGTTGGCTTAGAAGCAGCCATCATTTAAAGAGTGCGTAATAGCTCACTAGTCGAGTGACACTGCGCCGAAAATGTACCGGGGCTAAACATATTACCGAAGCTGTGGATTGTCCTTTGGACAATGGTAGGAGAGCGTTCTAAGGGCGTTGAAGCATGATCGCAAGGACATGTGGAGCGCTTAGAAGTGAGAATGCCGGTGTGAGTAGCGAAAGACGGGTGAGAATCCCGTCCACCGATTGACTAAGGTTTCCAGAGGAAGGCTCGTCCGCTCTGGGTTAGTCGGGTCCTAAGCTGAGGCCGACAGGCGTAGGCGATGGATAACAGGTTGATATTCCTGTACCACCTAATTTCGTTTTAAGCGATGGGGGGACGCAGTAGGATAGGCGAAGCGTGCTGTTGGAGTGCACGTCCAAGCAGTGAGGTTGAGTGTTAGGCAAATCCGGCACTCATAAAGACTGAGCTGTGATGGGGAGAGAAAACACGTTTTCTCGAGTCGTTGATTTCACACTGCCGAGAAAAGCCTCTAGCTAGAAAGTAGGTGCCCGTACCGCAAACCGACACAGGTAGTCAAGATGAGAATTCTAAGGTGAGCGAGCGAACTCTCGTTAAGGAACTCGGCAAAATGACCCCGTAACTTCGGGAGAAGGGGTGCTCTTTAGGGTTCACGCTCTGAAGAGCCGCAGTGAATAGGCCCAAGCGACTGTTTATCAAAAACACAGGTCTCTGCTAAACCGTAAGGTGACGTATAGGGGCTGACGCCTGCCCGGTGCTGGAAGGTTAAGAGGAGTGGTTAGCTTCTGCGAAGCTACGAATCGAAGCCCCAGTAAACGGCGGCCGTAACTATAACGGTCCTAAGGTAGCGAAATTCCTTGTCGGGTAAGTTCCGACCCGCACGAAAGGCGTAACGATTTGGGCACTGTCTCAACGAGAGACTCGGTGAAATCATAGTACCGGTGAAGATGCCGGTTACCCGCGACAGGACGGAAAGACCCCGTGGAGCTTTACTGTAGCCTGATATTGAAATTCGGTACAGTTTGTACAGGATAGGTAGGAGCCTTAGAAGCGTGAGCGCTAGCTTACGTGGAGGCATTGGTGGGATACTACCCTAATTGTATTGGATTTCTAACCCGCAGCACTTATCGTGCTGGGAGACAGTGTCAGGCGGGCAGTTTGACTGGGGCGGTCGCCTCCTAAAGTGTAACGGAGGCGCTCAAAGGTTCCCTCAGAATGGTTGGAAATCATTCATAGAGTGTAAAGGCATAAGGGAGCTTGACTGCGAGACCTACAAGTCGAGCAGGGTCGAAAGACGGACTTAGTGATCCGGTGGTTCCGCATGGAAGGGCCATCGCTCAACGGATAAAAGCTACCCCGGGGATAACAGGCTTATCTCCCCCAAGAGTTCACATCGACGGGGAGGTTTGGCACCTCGATGTCGGCTCATCGCATCCTGGGGCTGTAGTCGGTCCCAAGGGTTGGGCTGTTCGCCCATTAAAGCGGTACGCGAGCTGGGTTCAGAACGTCGTGAGACAGTTCGGTCCCTATCCGTCGTGGGCGTAGGAAATTTGAGAGGCGCTGTCCTTAGTACGAGAGGACCGGGATGGACATACCTCTGGTGTACCAGTTGTCGCGCCAGCGGCATAGCTGGGTAGCTATGTATGGACGGGATAAGTGCTGAAAGCATCTAAGCATGAAGCCCCCCTCGAGATGAGATTTCCCAACTTCGGTTATAAGATCCCTCAAAGATGATGAGGTCAATAGGTTCGAGGTGGAAGCGTAGTGATACGTGGAGCTGACGAATACTAATCGATCGAAGACTTAATCAATTTTTATTCTTTCGGTTTCTCTTGTGAAACTTTTATACTTACAATCTAGTTTTGAATGTATAACATTCTTTTATCTGGTGCCTATGGCAAAGAGGTCACACCTGTTCCCATGCCGAACACAGTAGTTAAGCTCTTTAGCGCCGATGGTAGTCGGACTTACGTTCCGCAAGAGTAGGACGGTGCCAGGTTTCTTTTATTATTCCACAGTAGCTCAGTGGTAGAGCTATCGGCTGTTAACCGATCGGTCGTAGGTTCGAGTCCTACCTGTGGAGCCATATGGCCCCTTGGTCAAGCGGTTAAGACACCGCCCTTTCACGGCGGTAACACGGGTTCGAGTCCCGTAGGGGTCATTATTAATTTGGAGAATTAGCTCAGCTGGGAGAGCATCTGCCTTACAAGCAGAGGGTCGGCGGTTCGAACCCGTCATTCTCCACCATTTTAGTTGAATAGCTGGAGGGGTAGCGAAGTGGCTAAACGCGGCGGACTGTAAATCCGCTCCTTCGGGTTCGGCAGTTCGAATCTGCCCCCCTCCACCATCTTTGGGCTATAGCCAAGCGGTAAGGCAACGGACTTTGACTCCGTCACTCGCTGGTTCGAATCCAGCTAGCCCAGCCATATGAGCCATTAGCTCAGTTGGTAGAGCATCTGACTTTTAATCAGAGGGTCAGAGGTTCGAATCCTCTATGGCTCACTTGTAAACCCTATCTCAATCGAGGTAGGGTTTTTTGGGGCTGTCCATTTTCTGTGGTGGATAGATCATTAAAAGTACCTCATTTTATTTTTATGATAATTTCATATACGTAGAAATAGCTAGGCATGCCGAAGCGTACAATCTTGATGGGTTGTGCGCTTTTTTCAGTACTATCGTTTCTTGATGGCTCACTTTCCTGCAGGCCTCGCTCGAACTCATAAACGCTTTTATTTGAAGTATTTAGATTTGACCATCCCCCTTATATATTTTAAGTCACTTTAATATATCATTATACATAGGCTCATTATGTTTCCTTTAATAAGGTATGATAATGACACGTTCTATCTAATATTTGCTTTTAATAGAAGTAGTGAATTATTCTGATAATATGGCTCTTGATAAAAATAAGGGGTTTATCGAGTCGAAATTGAAATTAAAGGGGTTAATACATATGAATAAAAAAATAGAGCTGATTGGTGTGCCAGTTATGTTTGGACAACAAAAATTTGGTGTAGATTTGGGTCCAGAAGCAATACGTTATGCTGGAATTATAACAAGACTCAAACGTATTGGTCATGAAGTTATAGACAGTGGAAATATTGATGTACCTCGAGTAGAAATTGAAACGTTTCAAAATCATCAAATGGGTTTACGTTTTTATGATGAGATTTTGGCATATAGTCAAGTACTTATGACAAAAGTTTCTAAAAGTATTCAAAATGGCTATTTTCCAGTAGTTTTAGGGGGCGATCATTCTCTAGCAATTGGTTCGATTTCTGGTGTGTGCGAACATTATCAATCTTTAGGTGTTATTTGGTATGATGCTCACGGTGATTTAAATATTCCAGAAGAATCACCGACGGGTAATGTTCATGGTATGTCATTACGTGTTTTAGCTGGTGAAGGTGATGAGACACTTGTAAACTTAGGAGGTTATGCACCCAAAGTCACATCTGATCGAATTGTTTTGATTGGTATGCGTGACCTAGATTATGGAGAACGTCAATATATCAAGAAACATAATATTAAAACGTATACAATAGCAGATATTGATGAATTAGGGATTAAGCAAGTGATACAAGAGAGTATCAGTTACTTAAAAGATAGGACAGATGGTGTTCATTTATCATTAGATGTTGATGCATTAGATCCTAATGAAACACCTGGAACAGGGACAAAAGTACTAGGGGGATTAACTTATAGAGAAAGTCATTATGCTTTAGAATTACTTCAGCAATCTGGTTTGATTACATCTATGGATTTAGTAGAGGTGAATCCTTTATTAGATCAAGGTAATTATACAGCAGAGCAAGCTGTTGCACTGTTAGGTTCATTTTTTGGAGAAACATTATTATAATCTGTGTAATTGATATATGACATTTGAGGTGGATCCTTGTTATAATAAAGGTTATGGGAATAGATTACCGGAGGAGATGCTATGCAAATTTCAAGTCTCTTTGAAAATGTAAGTACACTTGAAGTGATTACTGGTATTCTAGATTTATTAATTGTTTGGTATGTGATCTATTTATTGATTACAGTTTTCAGAGGTACTAAAGCCATCCAATTATTAAAAGGAATTTTATTTATTCTTGTCGGTAAAGGCATAAGTGAATATTTACAGTTAACAACAACTTCAAGATTGTTTGATTTAGTGATGCAGTGGGGATTTTTGGCGATTATCGTCATCTTCCAACCTGAGATTAGACGTGCCTTGGAGCAATTGGGACGAGGCAGTTTATTTAAGCGTTATACAATGACATCCTCAGAGGAAGTACCGAAACTTGTCGAAGCTGTATCTAAAGCCGTTCAATATATGGCGAAGCGTCGTATAGGAGCACTAATTGTATTCGAAAAAGAAACGGGATTACAGGATTATATTGAAACTGGGATTCCGATGCATTCAGATATTTCACAAGAGCTTTTGACGAATGTATTTATTCCGAATACACCATTACATGATGGTGCGATGATTATTCAAGGAGATAAGATTGCGACAGCAGCAAGTTACTTACCTTTGTCAGATAGTCCTAAAATTGCTAAGAGTTTAGGTACACGTCATCGTGCAGCAGTGGGTATTTCAGAAGTATCCGATGCTTTTACTGTTATTGTATCTGAGGAAACGGGGTCAATTTCTGTTACTTTTGATGGTAAACTACGCAAAGATATTTCGGTTGAAGTGTTTGAAGAGTTATTGTCTGAACATTGGTTTGGAGCACACTTTGCTAAGAAAGGTGTGAGTTAGATGTTAGAATCCAAATGGGGTTTACGTTTTTTTGCATTTATTTTAGCATTATTACTTTTTTTATCAGTCAACAATGTATTTGGAGAATCATTTAGTACAGACAGTATTGCTCAAGATGGTAGCAAAACAATAAAAAATGTACCTGTAGAAATTATAAATAACAATAAAAATTTATATGTAACGGGTGCGCCGGATACAGTTGATATCGAGTTGAATGGGCCACAGTCTAAAGTTTTGCAAGCACAAAAAACAGAAAATTATAAAGTGACTTTAGATGTTACTGATGCAGGTATGGGTGAACAAACAGTTGCTTTTCAAGTTCGTGGTTTAGATAAAGATATTCACTATCGTGTTTATCCAAAAGAAGCGACACTTTCTATTGAGAAAAAAGAAACGCGAAAAGTTGCAGTAGAACCTAATGTGAGTCGATATTCTGTTGATGCCAACTATCAAATCTCAGAGACAACAGTTTCGCCTCATACTGTCAAAGTCATTGGTGGTAAAGAACAATTAGATCGCATTGCTTATGTAAAAGCAAACTTTAATGAAGAAACACCTATTTCACAAAAAACAACGACTAAAGCTAAAATAGCGGTTTTTGATAAGAATATGAATAAGTTAGATGTGCAAGTTGAACCATCAAGTGTTGACTTAACAGCCGATGTTGAGCCATACCATAAAAAAGTAAAAGTGAACTTGACGACAAAAGGTTCAGCAGCAAGTGGTTATACAGTAAGTGAAACGAAACTTGATCAAGAGCATGTCGAAATTTATGGGAATAGAGAAGATTTAGAGGATATCGATGAAATAACGGGTGAAGTTGATGTCAATGATGTTGCAAGCGTTGTGACACGAGAAGTAAAGTTAGACTTACCAGATAAAGTATCATATGCAAAACCTGATAACTTAACGGCAACAATTTCAGTAAAATGATGGAGATAAAGGAGATATAAATTATGGGTAAATATTTTGGTACAGACGGCGTTAGAGGCGTTGCTAATGAGGAGTTAACACCTGAGTTGGCCTTTAAATTAGGACGATATGGTGGTTATGTATTAGCACACGATGCAAACAAAGCACATCCTCGTGTGTTAGTGGGGAAAGATACACGAGTGTCAGGTGAAATGCTAGAAAATGCTTTGATCGCTGGTCTTGTGTCAATCGGTGCAGAAGTTATGCGCTTAGGTGTTATTTCAACACCAGGTGTAGCATATTTAACAAGAGAAATGGGTGCAGAGTTAGGAGTTATGATTTCTGCATCGCATAATCCTGTGGCAGATAATGGCATTAAGTTTTTCGGATCAGATGGCTTCAAACTATCAGATGAACAAGAAAAAGAAATTGAAGCATTATTAGATGAACCTAATCGTTCTTTACCACGCCCAACAGGGTCAGAGATTGTGCATACTTCTGATTACTTTGAGGGAGCACAAAAGTATTTAAGTTATTTAAAATCAACAATTGAAGTGAATTTAGAAGGGCTTAAAATCGGTTTAGATGGGGCGAATGGCTCAACTGCTTCACTTGCACCATTCCTATTTGGAGACCTTGAAGCAGACACAGTCACGTTAGGTTGTAGTCCAGATGGATATAACATCAATGAAGGCGTAGGTTCTACACATCCTGAATTACTGGCAGACAAAGTTTTGGAAACGGAATGTGACTTTGGACTTGCTTTTGATGGTGACGGAGATCGCTTAATTGCAGTAGATGAACAAGGACAGATTGTCGATGGAGATCAGATTATGTTTATCATCGGACAAGAAATGGCGAAAAATCAAGAGCTTAATGATAATATGATTGTTTCCACTGTGATGAGTAACTTAGGTTTTTATAAAGCATTAGAAGCAGAAGGTATTCAATCTAATAAAACAAAAGTGGGTGATCGTTACGTTGTAGAAGAAATGCGTAGAGGTCATTACAATTTAGGTGGAGAACAATCAGGTCATATCGTATTAATGGACTATAATACGACTGGAGATGGCTTGTTGACAGGTGTTCAATTAGCAGCTGTGGTGAAACGCTCTGGTAAGAAATTGAGTGAGCTTGCAGCCCAAATGAAAAAATATCCACAAGCACTTATCAATATTAAAGTGACAGATAAATATGGTGTTGAAGCAAATGAAGATGTTAAAGAAGTGATGATGCGTGTAGAAAAAGAAATGAATGGAGAAGGACGTATATTAGTACGCCCTTCAGGAACAGAGCCACTTGTACGTGTCATGGTTGAAGCAAAAACAGATGAAGATGCGTTACGTTTTGCTCAAACAATTGCAGATGTTGTTGAAGCCAAAATGGGGTTATAAAATAACAACAGCATAAGGCTAGGACATAGAAAATCTGTTCTAAATCAGTGCGTAAATATCTATAAATGGCATTAGGTCTATGACGTGAAATACGTTTGATTAACCTTTTTCAACTGTCGGGGCGGGACTACGAAAGCTTTTGTACGCATGAGCTTTCCGTCTCGCTCTTGTTTTTATAATAGTATTTTAACTCAAAATATTGGAATTCTGATAAGAAAGCGAATACAAGATTGACGAAATCATGAAAGGAATCAATCTGATCATATGAAGATTATAAATTTATTTGCATTGATTGTTTTTAAAAGTGTACAATGAGGTATAGTGTGAAAGAAAGGAGGACAGAATGCAGTATCATTTAAAGCGCCAGTACAAGTTGTAAGGTTTTGTTGTTAAAAGACATATTAAAACAGAATATGTATTCAGATGAAATACTGCGACTTGTAGACGAGGAGGATAGTGATCGAATAAATCGGCGGATGCTATCCCGGATGTGGCTCATTCGTTAGCTTATTAATTAAAACAAAAGGGTAACTTTTTGGACAAAGTTGATAAGATCGCTAAAAGATTAGAAAAATAAAGTACAAGCGATATGAGATATTTTCACAATATAAGTCTGTATGGCAACGGAGTACAGCAAACAAGTGAAACAAACGTATCGCTGTTTTAACATGGAGGCATTTTTATGTGTGGAATTGTAGGATATATTGGATATGGACAAGCTAAGGAATTATTATTAAGTGGATTAGAAAAGTTAGAGTATCGTGGCTATGACTCAGCAGGTATTGCGACACGTGATGCGCAAGGGGTCACAGTAACAAAGGCTAAAGGACGTATTTCAGAATTGCGTAAAGCAGCAGATAATGATATCGATGGACAAGCAGGTATCGGACATACACGTTGGGCGACACACGGTGTACCAAGCTACGAAAACTCACACCCACATCAATCAACGAGTGAACGTTTTACACTTGTGCATAATGGTGTGATTGAAAACTATGAAGAATTACGTGACACATATATTCCAGAGGTCACTTTAATATCAGAAACAGATACAGAAATTATCGTACAATTGGTTGAGTATTTTGCAAATAAAGATATGACAACGGAAGCAGCTTTTACAAAAGTAGTGTCGTTATTACATGGTTCATATGCATTAGGACTATTAGACCGTGAAGATAATGATACAATTTATGTTGCAAAAAACAAATCACCATTACTAGTGGGAATTGGTGAGAACTTTAATGTTATCGCATCAGATGCATTAGCGATGATTCAAGTAACAAGCGAATATAAAGAATTAAAAGACAAAGAAATTGTGCTCGTACAACGTGATCAAGTTGTGATTAAAGACTTAGCAGGTCAAGTGGTCGATCGTGAGAGTTATACTGCAGAAATTGATGCATCAGATGCTGAAAAGGGTGTATATGATCACTATATGTTGAAAGAAATCCACGAACAACCTGCAGCAATGCGTCGTATTATTCAAGCTTATCAAGATGAACAAGGGCATCTAAAAGTAGATCCAGCTATTGTAAAAGACGTTGAAGCAGCAGATCGCATTTACATTATTGCTGCTGGAACAAGTTATCATGCTGGACTTGTAGGTAAAGAATTTTTAGAGAAGTGGGCAGGTGTACCAACGGAAGTACACGTATCATCAGAGTTTGTGTATAATATGCCATTATTATCTGAGAATCCATTATTTATTTATATTTCGCAATCTGGAGAAACTGCAGATAGTCGTGCAGTATTAGTTGAAACGACTCGGTTAGGCTATCATTCATTGACTATTACAAATGTTGCAGGTTCAACATTATCGCGTGAAGCAGATCACACATTATTGTTACATGCTGGACCAGAAATTGCGGTAGCATCAACGAAAGCGTACACAGCACAAATTGCAGTATTATCTATTTTGGCACAAGTTGTTGCGCAAGCGCGTGGACGTCAAACGGATATTGATTTATTACCTGAACTTGCTAAAGTTACAACAGCAATTGAAACAATTGTAGATGATGCACCAAAAATGGAACAAATTGCGACAGATTTCTTAGCAACAACACGTAATGCCTTTTTTATCGGACGTGCAGCAGATTACAATGTTAGCCTTGAAGGTGCATTGAAACTGAAAGAAATTTCATACATCCAAGCAGAAGGATTTGCAGGTGGAGAGTTAAAACATGGTACCATTGCACTCATTGAAGAGGGAACGCCGGTTATTGCATTGGCAACACAAGAACATGTGAATTTATCAATTCGTGGTAATGTCAAAGAAGTTGTTGCACGTGGAGCCAACCCATGTATTATTTCAATGGAAGGTCTTGAAAAAGAAGGAGACACATACGTTATTCCACATATACATGGATTATTAACACCACTTGTATCGGTAGTAACATTACAATTAATTTCTTATTATGCAGCATTACATCGTGAATTAGACGTAGATAAGCCACGTAACTTAGCAAAATCTGTAACAGTAGAATAATAGATAGCATTAAGAGTTAGGACATATATTTGTCTTAGCTCTTAAATTTTTATTTACGATTTTATGAATGCCTTTTAATCTTTTTATGATTTATTCGGCTTTTTGTACTTTAATACTTGTTTATACATATAAAATTTAGAATATTTAAAAAAATAAGTTCTCATATTATAACAATAATGTTATGATAAATCACAATTATATCATCATATCGCAAGCAAAAAGGGGAGATGGATATGCTCTTTTTATTAGATCATGTAGATAAAATAAAAAAAGGAAGAATGTTATTACGTGACATAACATGGCAAGTGAACGAAGGAGAGAGATGGCTGATTTATGGTTTAAACGGAGCAGGAAAAAGCACTTTACTAAATATTATCAATGCTTATGATTTTGTGACACAAGGAGATGTATCACTGTTTGGGACATCTCCCGGACATCAAGGGTATTCAGCACATAATGTAAGAAAACAAATAGGCTATATTTCAGGTAGTTTACGTGATCGCTTTGCAGAAGGAGAAATTGTACAGGATGTTGTATTAAGTGGTATTTACAAGTCTATTGGTTTATATGAAAAGCCGACTGATCATGATATGAAGTGTGTAGAACAAGTGTTAGAAGATTTGAATATGACGCATTTTAAGGCGCATTATTTTGGACAGTTATCGACGGGAGAACAGCAGCGCGTGTTGTTAGCACGTGCGCTTGTAGATCACCCTAAGCTTTTAATTTTAGACGAACCTTGTAATGGATTAGATTATGTTGGACGTGAACAATTATTAGAGATGCTTTCTAATATTAAACAGTCGTACCCACAGACTGCAATCATTTATGTAACCCATTTTATGGAAGAAGTCACATCAGAGTTTACGCACGCTTTGTTATTAAAAGCGGGACGTATTCAAACTTTAGGACAGGTTGAAGATGTTTTAACAGCACCCCAACTTTCTCAACTATTGGATATGAAGGTAGACTTATACCGTCATAAACAGCGTTATCAAATTGTGAGACAGTAAGAAGGGGTTTTAATTGCTTTTATTTATAGAAGATGCCACACTTTAGTCGAGAATACTGATGAAAGGAAAATGGGCAATGCAACAGATAAAGGCAATATTTTTAGATATGGATGGGACGATTTTAAGAGAAAATAATCGCGTATCGTCATACACAGCGGATACGATAGCACGTTTAAGAAGTGTAGGCTATAAAGTGTTTTTAGCGACAGGACGGGCAAAAGAAGAAATACATCTTCTTATACCTGAGACATTACGTTTTGATGGTATGATTACATCGAATGGAACAGTGGGTCATATAGGTGAACAAATATTGTTCCAGCATGGCCTAAGTGTTTCTTCAGTACAAGCTATTGTCAAACAAGCACAAGAGGCTGGGATTTATTATGAGATCTTTCCATTTGATGCACCGCGTTTTGCATGTACAGAAGATCAGACATGGATGTTACCATTAGTAGAAGGTGATAAACCTGAGTCTGTTGGGATGAGTGAGTGGTTATCACGACAGGAAGCAGTCGAGAGTAAGTTGACATGGCAAGATCGTATTCCTGATCACCTTGGATATTCTAAAATTTATTTATTTCATCCAGATCTTGAAAAAATTGCTATGTTTAGAGAGAAGATAAGGGGAGAGGCGCAGACACTAGATATTGAAGTATCACAATCAACGCCAAATAATGTTGAAACGATGGCATATCAAGTCAATAAAGGGACGGGGGTTCAGGAGATGTGCGCAGAATTTGAGATGAATTTATCTGAAGCACTTGTCATGGGGGACAGTTATAATGATTATACAATGTTTAAATTAAAAGATGTCTCTGCTGTTGCAATGAAAAATGCTAATGATACGATTAAAGACATGGCTTGTCATATAACAGCTTTAACTCATAATCAGGATGGTGCTGCGGTATTTCTTGAACAACATTTTTTAAAAGATGTATAGAGCAAGTGACATCTTAACATTTAAAAAGAATATAATTTTTGCTATAAAGTAACTTTAGTATTATGAAAAGAGCGTAGTAAAAATTGTTTTTAATGAGTAAGCTCATATCTGTAAATGGCAGTAAATCTTTAAAATGTAAATTGGTTTTAAGGGGATTTTCGCTGCTAATCACTATTATTGAAGCGGGACTAAGAAAGTTTTTTCAAAAATGAGCTTTCTGTCCCGCTTCGGTTTATATTATTTTGTTGTTATTTTTATCATAGTAATACATTACAATTGATCCGATTATTAAGAAGTAGATAACATATCGTACTAAATACAAAATAATATTCACAATCCATATTACGACTTGAGCTACATTTTGAGAGATATGTGCAAGACTCAAATGAATCCATGTATTAAGAGGTCCCGCAATCACCAATAGTAGAAAGTTTAATAAAAAGAGACCGATAAAAAATAATACAAAAGATTTGCGCCCGCCTTTCATAAGGTGCCATGCAGACTTGATATAGTGTGTTACTTTGTATTGTGTATCGTGAATGAGTGCTGTAACAGTTAGTGTAATAAATATTGTAATGCATAATGTCAAGATACTTGTCACAGCTGAGACAATCAGTGTACCACATGAAGATAATACTTGTAATAATGTATTGTCAATATCATGAGTTTTTAGTGCTTCTATACCTTTTGTTGTTAATACGGATACAGCTTGACCTATGAAATAGTTGATAACCATAGTGATAATAAAGAGTAAAACTGTCAATAATCCAATGCGTACACTTTTACCCCATACTTTTCCTTTGAAAGAACGGAATAAATCTATCCATTGTACAGATTGTTGATGTGAAATACCATTGTATAATGCGCGGATAGATCCTGTGAACAATGGAAATATAAGCATTAAAAAGAGTAATACGGTTAAGAGTACACCACCAATACTGACTAAAATAAGGGATGCTGTGTTGCCTTGCCCTGTCATAAACATCAGTAACCACATATTCACAATGAAGCTAAGTGGAAAAATAGAAAGACTGAAGATCAGTAACATCAACGTAAAGTTGACAATATTCATACTTAATAATTTATTTCGCTGAGCTTTGATATGTTGCCAAAACTGCTTTGTAAATTTAAACAATGTGAAGCACTCCTTTCGACATATATTAAACAATATCAAAAACAGTCTCATTTGAAAATAAAAATGGTAAGGAATATTTAGATTTATCCATATAAGGACGTAAAATAATACGTTTGCAAAGCTAAAATTTTGATACAATAAAAAAGAATATAGCAAGGAGGAAAAAGATGAAGATATCGAGCCAAAAATTATATGAGCAAATTGCTAATCGCTTGATTGATCAAATTGAAAGTGGTGTACTTCAAGAAGGAGAGCGTCTACCCTCTATCCAAAAGTTGGCAAAGCAATATGGCGTTAGCAATGCTTCTGTTAGAGAAGCGCTAAATGCATTGCGTATGATTGGTCTTGTAGAGATTAAACATGGTTATGGGACGTTTGTTAAACAAAAAACACCTCAACTATTTGATTTTACAACACAAACTTTGACAGAAAAGCATGTTCAAGAGATTTTAGAACTGCGTGAAGTGGTTGAGCTATCGACAGCTCAATTTGCGGCAGAACGACGAACGAATGATAGATTGACAGAAATGCGCTTAGCACTAGATGATATGGTCAAAGCAATCAGTCAAAACAAGTCTGGGGAAGAGGCTGATTTAAAGTTTCATTTAGCAATTGCCAAAGCCTCAGATAATCCTTTATTGTATGAGTTATTACATAATATTTCTGATTTGATTCAACAAACAATGAAGGGGACACGTCATATCTATTTATATAAACGTCAGAAAACAATGGAAAAGTTATTAGATGAACATCGTGCTATTTTAGAAGCCATTGAGCAACAAAATGGTGTTTTAGCAGGTCAACAGATGGCACACCACTTGGCTGAGGTGCGTAAAACATTAGTAGAACATGCAGTGGTGCAGTAAATAATAGCAAAATTTTCTACTTGTTTTTGCAAACGCTTACTTGGTTGTTGTATATATACGAGTAAAGCATAAGAAATAATATTTTAGTCAACTTCAATGTTTTCTTTTTATAATGAATATAAGATTGAGAAGGTGCAGAATCATTAAAGGTTAAGAGGTAGCATTCAAATTATTGCTATTAGAAAAATATATCGAAACAAATTTAAGTATAAATGAATTGTCGCTTTAGGTTATGAAAACGTGCGAATGGATGATTGACAGTGAAACGGATGATAAGATACAAAGTCATCAGAATAATTTATTGCTAAAATAGTATTTAATTTGAGTTTTTGCATACATTTGTACCCATTATTTTAACTGTACAAGGTTTAAATTATACCTTTGAAGTTTTAATGATGTGTGAAGTTTAGAGGAGGTGTATGATTTGAAGATCGGATTATATATTGCATTGATTTGTGGTGTGTTTTCAGGATTAAGTATTTTCTTTGATATAAACGTGTTCTCATCGACTATTATACCTATTATTCTTGGAATGATTGGCATTATTGCTACATTGTGGACACTGCCCAACCCACATATTAGCAACATGCTCAAATTAGGAGGCATCTTTATTAATTTATTCCCAGTGATTGTTGGATTGATACAGCTCTTTGGAAACTAGCGAAAAGCTGTTGTTGTTTAAGTTAGAAACACTTATAATGGATAAGATAAATATATGAGAAGGAGATTCATATGCTATGACAGCAGAAACAAATTACTTTTGGTTAAATTGTGGTTATAATAGATGGAATCATAATGAACCGTTAGTAGGACAAACCACTGTCTTTGAATCAGGTGCACAATTCAATCCAACACAAGGATTTCGTGCGTTTAAGCAAGCACAAGTTGGAGATAAGGTCATTTTTTATCAAGTGCAAACAGATGCTGGTTTATTAGGATGCGGTGAAATTACAAGTGTTACCACGGGAGCACAAAATAAAATACATGTGCAATTTAAGTTCAATGAAACGTTTAAGCCACTCACGGCGGATTATTTAAAGCGAAGTGAAGCATTAGAGTTTCGCATGAATAATATGAAAGAAACGTTATTTAATAAAATTTCATATGACGAGTTTGAATTGATCAAAGGTCTGGGTACGGGTGATGTGACAATTCCACGCTATTTCTTTATGGCGGAAACAGAAACATTTGAACCTGAAGAAACATATACGATTTATACACATACACGTAATGGGATCAAGCGCAATGGATACCACCATTACACACAGCTTGAGATTGGCGATCAAATTATTATTTATAATAGACATATGAATCAATCTATCGTAGGCAGAGCAGAAGTAGCACACCACATACATACGCGTCCTCCTGAAGCAGGGCGTACAAATAGCACTGCGATTGAGATACGTTACTTAGAAGATATTCATCCAATCAGTTTGATGAATTTAAATAAACATCCGAAGCTTAAAAATCTTTACTTTTTACAAGAGAATGCGAAACAAGCTATTGCGAGTTTAACACCGACACAGTATCATGCAATGATGGATATGAGTGAAAATGATGGGTTAAAAGGTCAATTTGAGACGGTTAAGTCTGAACATGTTTTAGATGAATCAGATGATATAAAACCGTTTATTTTATTGTTGGTAGATGATAAGTCAGAAGGCGTAAAGGCAGCAGAATCTCTTGTAGAAAAGGCGAATGCGACCTCTGTTATTACGGTGGGGCATCCTGACTTTATGGAAGAAATGTTATATGGTCGATACTTACCTAATGAATCAGGAGCGCTATATTATAGAGAAGGTTTTATTACAGATTTAATGCCTAGAACGGATCGCCAATATCTTATTATTGATCAGTTTGAGCGTATTGATCCAGACGTATTTCAAACTTTTATCAATGTATTAGAAGGATATGAAGTCACGTTACCACGTTATAATAAGGATGGAAGTATGATTAAATGGAGTCGAAAAAAAGATTCATTTTATCGTTTCAATCCGAACTGGCATATTGTAGGCGTAACTTATTTAACACCGCAAGAGGTGAAAGAAAAATATACATCACAAATGTTGAAATATACACGCATTGTACAAGTCAAAAAATAATGTGAATCGGGCTGAAAATAAGGAATTGATATATGTACAAAGTATATACAATAAAAAAGTAAGATAGAATAGCCTTTTTACACCATTAAGTATTTCATTCTTATAGACGCTATCTCGAGACGACGAATTTTTTAACATATTAAAAATTCGTCGTCTTGCTGTATTTGAAAAGGCTACATATTAAGATAAGAATCGTTTAACTTTTAACCTCAAAATATTCAAAAAATTCTTGCGAGTTAAAAAAAGAAATAGTATGATATTTTTAATCGCTTATGTTTTAAGTGAAGGGGAGAGGTTAAAATTGAATATCAAAAAACGAGAAAAAAAGGAAATTAGTGTTTGGTTTGCACTTTTGACGCTTGGTATTATGATTGCTGCTATGCTATTTACCGTTGTAAAACTTGAACAGGCACCGCATATCCCATTGCTAATTGGTACAACGGTTGCCATTATTATTACGATGTGCCATGGTTATGAATGGGATGAAGTTGAAGAAATGATGTATAAGGGGATTAAACATGCGTTGCCAGCAGTTGTCATTATCATGCTCGTTGGATTAATTATTGGTGCATGGATTGGTAGCGGTATCGTTGCTGCGATGATATATTACGGTCTCAAACTGATTTCTCCAACTTATTTTTTAGCAGTTGTTGTTGTAATATGTGGGATTGTTGCATTGGCTATCGGGAGCTCTTGGTCAACGATGGCAACAGTTGGCGTAGCCTCTATGGGTATCGGCATTAGTATGGGGTTATCACCTGGTATGGTAGCAGGTGCTGTTATTTCAGGTGCTTATTTTGGTGATAAAATGAGTCCGCTTTCAGATACAACGAACTTGGCAGCAGGTTTGACAAATGTTGATTTGTTTGAACATATTAAACATATGTTTTACACAACGATACCTGGTTTGATTATTAGTTTAGTTGTATTTTTTATTCTGGGTCAAATGTATGGTAGTGATCATTTAAACCAAGGGCGCATTGATAGTATTATGAACGCAATTGATGATTCGTTTTTTATATCGCCATGGCTATTGGTTGTACCACTTATTGTTATTATTGCTGTGGCATTGAAAATACCTGCAATTCCAGCAATCGTTTTAGGGATTGTTTTAGGTTTCTTTACACAAATTGGCGTTCAAGGAGACTCATTGGCAGATGCAGTGAAAGCACTTCAAACAGGCTATGAGTTAGAATCAGGAAATAAAATTATAGACCAACTGTTTAATCGTGGTGGCCTTGAGTCTATGTTCTATACAATTTCTCTAACACTTGTTGCTATGACATTTGGAGGATTGCTAGAATACTCAGGTATGTTAAAAGCATTAATTTCTGTTGTATTAAAGTTTGCTAAAAATACAGGAACACTTATTGCGTCGGTTATTATTTCGTGTTTTGGTACAAACTTATCTTGTTCTGAACAATATATTTCAATTATTGTACCATCACGTATGTATGTTTCTACGTTTATTGATAAAGGATTGCATCCTAAAAACTTGTCACGAGCATTAGAAGATGGTGGAACATTAACATCAGTCTTTGTTCCATGGAATACATGTGGTGTGTTTATTTTGACTACACTAAATGTTGAAGTATGGCAATATGCACCATTCGCAATTTTAAACTACATTGTTCCATTAATTTCAATTCTTTATGCATTTATAGGTTTTAAAATTGTGAAAATGACAGAAGAACAACAAACATATTATCGTCAGCAAGAAGCAGTTGAATAATAAATAGAGAAAAGCTAAGGCATTTAAAGGATGTTTTAGCTTTTTAATTTCTATTCTCGATAATAAAAGTTAGTATAGAGATGAGGTGATTAAAGTGCCAATTATTTATTATGATGACAGTTGTGTTTATTGTTATAACTATGCCATTTGGCTTATACGTCAAGGTTTACCTAGAAATTATCAATTTATACCTCTTAATAGTAAAGCAGGTCGCCTGCTAGAAAAAACACATCCAGAAACAGTACATTATAATAGTGTGATACTGCAAGAAGGTGATCACTTAACTTATGAGTCTACGGCAATTATTCGTATGCTTTATACGCTAGATCACTATAAGTGGTTGAGTGCATTATTGTGGATCGTTCCAAAGCCTATTCGTAATTTAGGTTATAGAACTTTTGCAGAAAATAGAAATAAGTTATGGCGAGCAGAATGGATAAAAGCAACACAATATGAACAATCATTCTTTATAGAATAGAAAGGGGTGGCTTATGAACAAACATATTATTGTAATAGGAAGTGCCTCAATGGATTTGACAGTATGTACAGATGCTTTACCAGAACAAGGTGAAACGATTCTAGGCACATCATTTTTTATGGCGCCGGGAGGTAAAGGGGCAAATCAGGCAGTATCAGCAGCAAAGTTGGCCAAAACTCAGGAAGTCTATATGATTGGTGCAGTAGGTCAAGATGCTTTTGGTCAAGAAATTTTAACGAATTTGCGTCAGTACGATGTTAACACGTCACATGTGCAAGTAGTAAAAGGAGAACACTCCGGAACTGCACATATTACATTATACGATCAAGATAATCGCATTGTTGTCGTACCGGCAGCAAATAATGCTATTACACCAGAAATAGTCGTTCCACTCTTAACGCGATTTGATAAAGGCGATATTGTTGTAATGCAGCAGGAAATACCTTCAAATACAGTAGAAGCAGTTATTGAAAAGGCAGTAGAGTTAGGATTGAAAGTTATTTTGAATCCTGCCCCATATCGAGCAATAGATGCTAAGTTATTGGATAAAGTTACATATTTAACACCTAATGAGTATGAATGCCAGAAGTTATTTGGAAAGCCATGGGATGAGGCGATAAAAGATTATCCAAATCAATTAATTGTTACATTAGGTGAAAAAGGTGTGGCGTATTATGATCAAAATAAGCATATTATTCCTGCTTATCAATGTAAAGCTATAGATACGACTGGAGCAGGTGATACATTTAATGGTGCATTTGCGGTGGCGTTAAGTGAAGAAAAGACGTTATCTGAAGCATTGTATTTTGCCAATATGGCGTCTTGCTTTGCTGTTTCTAAGCTTGGCGCGCAAGGAGGAATTCCCACGAGAGAAGAAGTAGATCAAGCATTAAAATAAAAAGAGAACAATGCCTATCAATATACATGATAGTGAAACTTTATATCAATAAATTGGGACGGATAAGGATAAAAATCTTAATAGCTCAAAAAGATTGTTTTATCTTATTTGCCGTCCCATGTTTTGTAATGATTACTCAGCGATTTCTAGTGCAACTTCCATCATCTGTGTAAATGAGTTTTGGCGTTCTTCTGGTGTCGTCGCTTCATCACGTAATAAGTGGTCTGATACAGTGAAGAGACCCAAAGCTTTTTTACCCGCTTTAATCGCATTTAAGTAGAGACCTGCAGACTCCATCTCTACACCTAAGATGCCCATGTCAATCCATTTTTGATTAAAGTCTGGGTTAGCATTATAGAATGTATCTGAAGACAAGACGTTTCCAACGTGTGTACGTGCACCGATTCTATCTGCTGTATTTTTTGCTTTTACAATTAAGTCAAAATCTGCGAGTGGCGCAAAGTGACCTGGAATTTGGAATTGATCAACATAGTTAGAGTTTGTTGATGCGCCCTGTGCGATAATAATGTCATATAATTGAATATCATCTTGCATCGCACCACATGATCCAATACGAATAATTGTATCTACATCGAAGAAATTATAAAGTTCATATGAATAAATACCAATACTTGGTATGCCCATACCGGAACCCATGACTGAAACTTCTTTACCTTTATATGTGCCTGTATATCCAAACATATTGCGAACTTCATTAAATTGTTCAACATTTTCTAGAAAGTGATCTGCAATATATTTTGCACGTAAAGGATCTCCGGGCATTAAAACAGTTTTAGCAATCTTTGTACCATTAGGTTGAATATGTGGTGTACCTTGTGTCATAACAAACAGCTCCTTTATCTTATTAATGTTATCACTTTAAAGATAACAGACCGACTATCAAATGTCGATTAGAGTTAATATTTTGAAGTGCATAAGATGAAGATAATATTTATATTAAAATTTTCACTTCTCATAACATTTATCAAATGGGATGAAATCATTTATAATAAAAGAGGAAAAGGCTTACAAAAAGGAATGAATCAAAGCTTATAATGATGTGAACAGCTTTATTCAAATTCCAATTATGTAGAGAGAAGAGGAGAATAATCATGAGAATGGTAGACATTATCGCCAAAAAAAGAGACGGACATGCTTTAACAACAGAAGAAATTCAATTTTTTGTAGATGGCTATACAAAGGGTGATATTCCAGATTATCAAATGTCGAGTTTAGCAATGGCTATTTTTTTCCAAGATATGACAGATGAAGAGAGAGCAGACCTGACAATGGCAATGGTAAAGTCTGGTGATCAAATCGACCTCTCAGAGATTAAAGGCATTAAAGTAGATAAACATTCAACAGGGGGTGTGGGTGATACAACAACACTTGTACTTGCACCACTCGTTGCAGCATTAGATATCCCAGTAGCAAAGATGAGTGGACGCGGATTAGGTCATACAGGTGGAACCATTGATAAGTTAGAGGCAGTGGATGGCTTTCATGTTGAGATCGCAGAAGACGAATTTATTAAGCTTGTAAATGAAGATCACCTTGCAGTTATTGGTCAGACGGGTAACTTAACACCGGCAGATAAAAAAATTTATGCATTACGTGATGTGACAGGAACAGTCAATTCTATTCCTTTAATTGCTTCGTCTATTATGAGTAAAAAAATTGCAGCGGGTGCAGATGCGATTGTATTAGATGTTAAAACAGGAAATGGCGCATTTATGAAAACAGTAGAAGATGCAGAACAATTGGCACATGCCATGGTTAAAATCGGTAATCAAGTCGGTCGCAATACAATGGCTATTATTTCGGATATGGGACAACCTCTTGGACGAGCGATTGGTAATGCATTAGAGTTGAAAGAGGCCATCGATACATTAAAAGGTGAAGGACCTGAAGATTTAACAGAGCTTGTACTTACACTCGGCTCACAAATGGTTGTTCTGGCAGAAAAGGCATCTACATTGGAGGAAGCGCGAACACAACTATTAGGTGTTATAGAAAATGGTAAAGCACTTGAAAAGTTCAAAACATTTTTAAGTAATCAGGGTGGCGATGCATCAGTTGTGGATGATCCATCAAAACTTCCAACGGCACAATTTACTTTTGAATTACCAGCACAACAATCAGGTGTGGTTTCTGAGATGATCGCTAATGAAATAGGGATTGCCTCTATGATGTTAGGTGCGGGACGTCAAACGAAAGAAGATACGATTGATTTAGCAGTAGGTTTAGTATTGCACAAAAAAGTAGGCGACACAGTAGAAAAGGGTGAGTCGTTGTTAACGATCTATGCGAATCAAGAAGACGTTGAGCAAGTTAAACAAAAGTTATATGATAATATTACAATTGCAGATCACGGTGAAGTGCCAACATTGATTCATAAAGTCATTACAGAATAGAAAGGCGTTATACATGCTAAAGTTTATAAATAGACAGATTGTTGCATTATTGTTTTTAACAGCAGGCATACTACATTTTAAAAGAGAAGAAAATTTTCGTAAGATTGTGCCGCATTATTTACCTTTGAGAAAAGAAGCGGTATGGATTACAGGTATATTTGAAGTTATGTTTGGCTTACTATTAATTGTGAAAAAACCCGGGTATGCGTTTAAACATGTAATGATTGCATTTTTATGGGCAGTTTTTCCAGCAAATATTTATATGGCACGTAAAAAGTTACCATTAGGTGATAAGTCACTTCCTAATAAGATATTATATGGTAGATTACCTTTGCAATTTGTATTGATGGCTTGGATTAGAAGACTATAAAATAAATTTGAAGTGTAGATGAATCATCTTAACACTTCTTACGCAAAAGACCTGATTTTATGTTGTTCGCATAAAATCAGGTCTTTTTGGAACGGTAGTACAAAATTGCCTAAAGACAAGGTATTAACCTTCACCAAAGATGTCGTGCCATTGTGTACGTTTATTAAGAAAATCTTGAGCGATGGCTTTTGCGCCTTCTAATGAGTGGGAAGCAGCCCATCCACATTGTATTTCATTGCAGGCAGGGACTTCTGTTGCGTTGAGGACATCATGAATTGTTTTTTCAACAATATTGAGAACATCTGTATAATCATCATGATTGATGAATGATACGTAAAATCCTGTTTGACATCCCATAGGACTTAAATCCACCACTTTATCTGTATGATTACGTATATTTTCTGCCATAAGATGTTCAAGAGAGTGCAGTCCAGGCATATCCATATGTTCTTGATTAGGTTGTTTGAAACGAATATCATATTTATAAATTTCGTCTCCATTTACCCCTTTCATTTTACCTGCTAAACGAATATAAGGTGCAACGACTTTTGTATGATCTAAATTAAAGCTTTCAACATTCATTTTTGGCATAGTTTAAGACCTCCTTTATTATTAACGCTATTTTAACATACTGTGTATAAGACAGAAATATTAATGACTTTTGATAGTAGGTATCCCGTGTTTAATTTGAGATATACATTAAATTATTTTAAGATTATAAAGTTTATAGTTGCATGATGTATCTTTATTGTAATTATGAATCATAAATAAGTTTTTAATAGTTATTATGGCTACATAAAATATTTTGTTGTAATAATAAAAAAGTTTAGGAAAGAAAATTGTGAAATATCGAAAAAATCACATGACAAATGACTTTAAATCCGATAGAATGAGTACTAATTCAATATTTATTTATCAAGAGTGGTGGAGGGAATTGGCCCTGTGAAACCCTGCAACCTCATCGGAAACGATAAAGGTGCTAAATCCAACAGCAAAGAGATGCTGACAGATAAATGCTAAAGCGAAAAACGACCAGCTTTGTACACATCGCACTTGATAATTATTGCGACATATATGTACAAAACTGGTCTTTTTTATGGAAGGGGTTTTTAACGTGATTACAGTCCAACAACAAATTTTAGATTATATAGATAATAATAGACTATGTTATTTAGATATGAGTCATCAAATACATGAGCGCCCTGAAATAGGGAATGAAGAGTTATTTGCATCGCGCTTACTTATTGATCATTTGAAAGAACAAGGCTTCAAAGTAGAGCGTGATATTGCAGGACATGCGACAGGTTTTATTGCGACATATGAATCTGTACGGCCTGGACCTAAAATCGGTTATTTAGCAGAATATGATGCACTTCCCGGATTAGGTCATGCATGTGGTCATAATATCATTGGTACAGCAAGCGTATTAGCAGGTGTAGCTTTAAAGCAAGTCATAGATGAAATTGGGGGTACGGTTATCGTTTACGGTTGCCCAGCAGAAGAGGGCGGAGAGAATGGTTCAGCTAAGGCATCATATGTCAAAGAAGGTATTATAGATGATGTGGATGTAGCATTAATGGTACATCCGGGGAACGAAACGTATCCAACAATTCATACATTGGCTGTGGATGTTTTGGATATTAAATTTTATGGGCGTAGTGCACATGCATCAGAAAATGCTTATGAAGCGCGTAATGCACTAGATGCAATGTTGAGTTTTTTCAATGGCATAGCGCAATTGCGCCAACATATTCAACAATCAGAACGCGTACATGGTGTGATATTGGATGGGGGTAAGGCAGCGAACATTATTCCAGACTTCACACATGCACGCTTTTATACACGAGCAACGACGCGTAAAGCTTTAGATATTTTGACAGAGAGAGTTCATGATGTGGCTAAAGGTGCCGCACTGCAAACCGGTTGTACGTATGAGTTTGGTCCGATACAAAATGGTGTTAATGAATTTATAAAATCTCCACTGTTGGATGAATTGTTCGAGCGTTATGCTACAGAATTAGGAGAAGAAGTGAGTCATGATGACTTTGGTTTTGGTTCAACAGATACAGGTAACGTCAGTCATGTTGTGCCGACAATTCATCCCCACGTTAAAATTGGACCGAGGAGTTTAGTAGGGCATACACATCGTTTTAGAGAAGCAGCAGCAAGCCCTATGGGAGATAAAGCACTCATCAAAGGAGCGAAGATTATTGCGTTAATGGGTGCAAAACTCATACAAGACACTGTACATCTTGAGGCGATACAACAAGAGCATCAATTATTGAAGGAGAAATTATTATGACAGATGTGAAAAATAAGTATCCAGACCTCACAATGGGGACGTTATATGAGAAAGATGTTGTTTATTCATCAAGACCCTCTTATGTATCTAATCCGTGGTTAGAACCAGACGAACATCAATCTAACTTTTTATCAGCAAGAGAGCTATTAATTGCCGATATGCCGGTCATTGTACATGAAGCGAGTGTAACGCAAAAGCTCGAAAAATTATTTCAACTGATTGGACGCGAGGTTCCTAATCATGTGTACCGCTTCCGAGATCAACAAACGTATGAAACATTATTACAACACTTGACAGCTGAAGAAGGGCGTAAAATTTATTTTCAATATGTACATGGTGAGGATATTGTTGCACCCGAACATTATGCGATGGATAAACAAATCTTTATTGATTTAAACAATAAAGCACGTATCCCGGAATGGACAGGAGGTAAGTACTTACCCAAACGAGAAATTGTATCTTTTGATGATTTTGAAAGTACAGTGCGTCGTTGGTCATTACCGCTCGTTATCAAGCCTGGTGATGAATTACCGACAGCTGGTGGTTATGGTGTTATGATTTGTTACACACAAGAGGATTTAGAGCAAGCGATTGGACGTGTGAAAAAAGCACGAGAAGCGACAGAGACACTAATTATCGAACAGTGTATTGATGCAGTCGAAAATTATTGTGTTCAATTTGCGAAACATCCAGATAAAGGGATTGTTTATCTTGGTGCAGCTAAGCAATTAACGAATGCGTATGGTTTCTATAATGGCAATACAAATGTACAAGATGTACCGCAACAAGTCATTGAAGCAGGATATGAATTGATGCAAAAAGGTGTTGACAAAGGATTTATAGGTATTGCAGGTTTTGATTTGTTAGTAGATGCACAAGACGATGTCTATGCCATTGATTTGAATTACAGACAAAATGGTTCAACCAGTATGTTGTTACTTGAACCTGTATTAAGTGGAAAATATCATAAATTTTATAGTTATTTTGCAAATGGAGATAATACACGTTTTTATAATGCTATTGTAGAATTTGTAAAACAAGGTGTACTATATCCGTTATCTTATTATGATGGAGAGTGGTATACAGATAGACATGTCAACTCTAGGTTTGGTTGTGTATGGCATGTTGAATCTGAAGAAGCGTTAACACAATATGAACAAGCATTTTTAGTAAAAGCAGGTATTGAAGAAAAGTAGTATCTATAAATTGTATTTTTTATAAAGTATGTGTAAAAGCGTAAAATCTCTTGATTTATGGTAATAAGGTATGAGCGATTCCTCTTATGCAAGATGTGTAAAATATGTTATAGTCTAACTAATTGGACGTGTTTTATATCATAAGCTAATGGTTAGAACAGTATGGGTATTTGAACGGAAAAGAATGGAACAGAGAAGGAGTTATGTCATGTCTTACAAGAGTGAGCGTTTTTATAAAGATATATTAACGAACGAACAGTTTTTTATTGCAGTCAAAGATAAAAAGATTATTAAGCATACTTATAATGGTCGTCAATATTTTTGTTTTTGGACACGTAAGTCGTTAGCTGAAGAATATTTGCAAACTTTAGATATTGCATATGATAAAATTAAAACAATGGATATTGATCGTTTTGCAACATACGAGCTAGACGAAATGTTTGATCAAGAAGATGAGGCACTTGTTAACATAACGAAAAAAGCTGCCGGTCATGAAATTAAAATTGTGGAGGCTGTCAATGATATTATGACAGACTTAGACAACATTCGTATTCGTGAGTTTGTCCAAGATGTTGCTAAAACAGATACAGTATATGGTTTAACCCAAAAAAATATGAATCAATTTGCTGTTGTTTACGATGAAAACGATAACTTTGAACAATCACACTTTATGCCAGTTTGGAGTTTAAATAAACGTGCAGAAGCAGTGGCGCAAGAAGATTTTGAATCATTCGAACTCATTGATGTTGAAGGTGAAGTTTTTGCAGAATGGCTTGATGAATTACGTGATGACAATCGTTATGTTGCAATTGATGTTAAGCCAGGCGTTGTTGGAACAATCGTTTCTGCACAAAAATTAGCTAATGCGTTGACGTTCTAAATGAGAGTGAGGCAGAAAATGTCTTTTTGCAAAAAACTTTCGTAAACGTGATTTGGTAAGGGTGACTATAAGAGAAATTGTATTTTAATACACAGTTTCTCTTATAGTCATCTATTGTTATTTATAGAGCGTTATTCAAATGCCTTTGCTATTTATAAATAAAGCGTACCAAGAGCACCAGAAAAAGCACCATTGTCTAAATAATGCGGTTTGAATCCACGTAAAATAGTATAATCCGTTACAACTTTTTGGAGTAAAGGATTATTGTGGAAAGATGAACCGATATATACAACATCTTCTGCATGGTGTTCACGTGCAACATGAATAGACACTGTTGTAACACTTTCACCGACAGCACCGATTACCGAAGCTAACTTATCTGCATCTGTAAATGTTTGATCTAAGTTGTGTAAAACATGACCAAAGTTTGCGGCTGTTAATTCACCTGAAATAGGAGGCGTATCGTTTTTGTAGATGTGTTTGACTTTTAAATCAATAATGTCACGGTTTCCTTTTTGGGCCAAGTTTGTCAAAGTTTCATAGTCACTAATCTGTGTTAATAAGTAACCAAGGCCACGTATCATACCGCCACCTGTACCTATTCCCCCCACGCGTTTTTGACCATCGTGTTCAGATAAATGAATAGATGTACCTGTTCCTACATTTGTAAATATATAACGATCTAAATGAATACCTTGTTCTTTAAGTAAAATTTGAGTGCCTTTGTTTGCAGCATCAAACTCAATAGACATCTGTGCTTCACAATTTAGTAAGTCGTTGAGTATTTTAGCTTTACCACCTGTAATGTGAAACTTTTCGCATGGTTGAGTGTTAAGCCATGCGGCTACTTCCTCAAGCTGTGTAGATAAATAAGTTTGATACGTGCGGGTATTATTATCTTCTATAACAACTTTAATCAGTGTCCCACCAGCGTCAATACCAATTCGCATTCTGCGTCACCTCTTCATAATATTTACGTTTTTATCTTATCTGAAATCTGCTGCAATGCCAATTCATATTTTCTATTGTCTTGTTATGTCGTTTAGATATTTAAATGATTTTGATTCATATACATTATTTTGAAGTATCTCGTATGTTCATAGCATAAGCTGTTCATCGGCGAGAAGTCCCGGTCAAAAAGTGGGCAATGGTATAGCGCAACATGTTAAAAAACTAAAATTTTTCACCACTTCTATCTCGATTGTTTAAGTGTTCATATATTGAAAAATATGATAGTACGTTTTAAATGGCCACAAATAGTGTATTAATAAATAAAATATAAATTATATAAAAGGGATGGATCTTTTCAATGACTAAAATTAAACGCTTTGATGATATGACGATACAGATATATGAGCCACAATATCGTGAAGCGCTCTCCCGCTTTCAATTAAGTGAACGTCAACGTATCTATTCATCGCTACCATTAGAAGTATTAGATGATGCAATAGAAGACGTAGATCGTGTAGCCAATGTTGTGTTGAATGAAAATCGAGAAGTGATTGGATTTTTTGTGTTGCATCAATATTATCAACATGAAGGGTATGAGACACCAAGCGAAGTTGTATATGTCCGTTCATTATCAGTTAATGAGCATTATCAAGGATATGGTTACGGCACAAAAATTATGATGAATCTCCCTCAATATGTTCAAAGTATTTTTCCGGATTTTAATCATCTTTATTTAGTTGTAGACGCTGAAAATGAAGCGGCGTGGAACGTATACGAACGTGCTGGTTTTATGCATGCAGCAACGAAAGAATTAGGACCTATTGGTAAAGAGAGACTTTATTATTTAGATTTAGATGCCAAATATGTATCGTCGTTAAAGCTGCAATATAGCTCGTGTTCTCAGGAGGGTTCAATTAATATTGTAAATTTAATGTTAAATCATACGAAAGTAGGGTTTATCGCATTAGAGCAATTTGATAAACGTTTAATTATTCGTTCAGTTCATGTGTATGATGATTATCAATCAGCAGGTATTGCACAGAATGCATTGAGACAACTTGCTACGTATGTTCGCAAGCATTTTAAAAATGTTACAGTAATCGAAGTAACATTATTCGGACCACATCATCAATTGAAACCGTTGTTTGAAAAAAGCAATTTTGTTGAAACGATAACAACAGAAGATTATCATGCATTTGAGAAGTACATTAACTATTGAGGATGATCCGATAGAGGCTTGAATCATCTTCCAATTATGATGTGTCGAGACTGTCATATATTGAATTTATAAGGATAAAAGTGGAAAGGATATATTTTGATGTTTCTGTCGTTTGACCATTGCGAAAAGCGCTAGAGTCCTTTATAATCTATTTTTGTTATAGTTAATGACATAGGAATAATATAAAGTAAGATGATTTGTGAGAAGTAATATGTAACAGAGAATAAATGCGAATCTTTGAAGGGAAGATATGCTGATGAAATTACAAGATTATACACAAGAAATGATGGATGAAAAGTCATTTATTGATATGGCTTATACATTACTAAATGAACAAAATGAAACAATGAACTTATACGATATTATCGATGCATTTAAGCGTATCGGGCATTATGAAGATGTAGACATTGAAGACCGAATTGTTCAATTTTATACGGATTTAAATACAGACGGTCGCTTTTTAAGTGTGGGTGATAATGTCTGGGGTTTACGTGATTGGTACTCTGTTGATGATATTGAAGAAAAGATTGCACCAACAATTCAAAAGTTTGATATTTTAGATGAAGATGATGAGGAAGATAAAAATTTAACATTACTCGGTGAAGATGAAGCTGAAGGTGACGATAATATTCCAAATCGTACAGATGATCAAGAAGAATTAGAAGATCCAGAAGATGAACATGTTGAAGATGAAATAGAAGAATCGGATCTTGTTGTTGAAGACGATGAGGCATATGAAGGTGACGATGAGTTAGAAGATGATGAACTCGAAGAAGAGGAAGAATCATTTTAATATCGATGTTAAAAATGATAGGTAACACATCGTTAGAAATTTTTACGAATTCATTTGGGAAGTTTATTGACTTTTCGTATCAAAGTGATAGAATTTTATTCGGGCTACTTTAATGAGGACGAATGAATAAAGAAATGCGTCAGAAGTTAGAAATAATTTCTTCAAAGATTGATATTATTGTGCGGATGAGCACAAATGACGTAATAATGTTCCCCCTTACAAATTGATGGTTGTGAGAGGGGACTTTTTTTATTTTCAGCATACAACTACATAGATTAAGTTACGTATATTGCATTAAACATAAGATGAATCAATAATGAGGAGGAAATTGAGCATGACTAAATTTATATTTGTGACGGGTGGCGTTGTATCTTCGCTTGGCAAAGGTATTACAGCAGCATCACTTGGACGTTTGTTAAAAGACCGTGGACTGAAAGTGACAATCCAAAAATTTGATCCGTATTTAAATGTTGATCCGGGAACGATGAGCCCATATCAACATGGAGAAGTCTTTGTTACAGATGATGGAGCTGAGACAGACCTAGACTTAGGACATTATGAACGCTTTATTGATATTAATTTAAATAAATATTCTAATGTAACGGCTGGAAAAGTATACTCACATGTTTTACAAAAAGAACGTCGTGGGGACTACTTAGGTGGAACAGTGCAAGTTATTCCTCATATTACGAACGAAATTAAGTCACGTTTATTGCTAGCAGGAGAAAGTACAAATGCAGATGTTGTTATTACTGAAATTGGAGGAACAACGGGAGATATTGAGTCATTACCATTCATCGAAGCTATTCGTCAAATTCGTAGTGATTTAGGCAGAGAGAATGTCATGTATGTGCACTGTACGTTGTTGCCTTATATTAAAGCAGCAGGTGAGATGAAAACTAAACCGACACAGCATAGTGTTAAAGAATTACGTGGTTTAGGTATTCAACCTGATCTGATCGTTGTACGTACAGAATATGAAATGACACAAGATTTAAAAGATAAAATTGCGTTATTCTGTGATATTAATAAGAAGAGTGTTATTGAATGTCGTGATGCAGAGTCATTGTACGAAATTCCATTGCAGTTAAGTCGTCAAAACATGGATGATATTGTGATTGAGCGATTGGGATTAGAAGTAGAGCGTGACACACAACTAGATGAATGGAAGCATTTACTAAGTGTTGTTAATAACTTAGAAGGCAAGGTGACAATTGCACTAGTTGGTAAATATGTTGCGTTACAAGATGCCTACTTATCGGTAGCTGAAGCTTTAAAACATGCAGGGTATCAATTTATGAAAGATATTGAGATTCGTTGGATTGATTCAAGTGAAGTTACAGATGAAAACGCAGCAACGTATCTCAGTGATGTTGATGGTATTTTAGTACCTGGTGGTTTTGGCTTCCGTGCAAGTGAAGGTAAAATCTCAGCGATTAAATATGCCCGTGAAAACAAAGTACCATTCTTTGGTATTTGCTTAGGTATGCAGTTGGCAACGGTAGAGTATGCACGTCATGTTGTTGGTTTAGCAGATGCACATTCAGCAGAGTTAGACCCTAATACGCCGTATCCAGTTATTGATTTATTACCGGAACAAAAAGATATTGAAGACCTTGGTGGGACATTGCGACTTGGTTTGTATCCTTGTGAGATTAAACCAGGTACATTAGCAGAGCAAATTTATGGTGAAACAAAGATTGAAGAACGCCATCGCCATCGTTATGAGTTCAACAATGAGTATCGTGAAAAATTAGAAGCAGCAGGTATGATTTTTTCAGGAACAAGTCCAGATGGTCGTTTAGTTGAAATGGTGGAATTAGCGGAGCATCCATTCTTTATTGCATGTCAGTTCCATCCAGAATTTTTATCACGTCCTAATCGACCACAACATATTTTCAAACATTTTATAGGAGCTGCAGTAGCACAACAAAATAAATAATATATAGTATCAAAGTATTTAAAGACTGAATGTATCCAACAGAGATATTTGTAGAGGTACATTTAGTCTTTTTTAATAGTGTTTCTCGTACATATCATTATCTGGTTGGTATTTTATGATAATAATATGATTTCATCTTACAAAAAGATAACTATTATAAAATATTTAAATCATTAAAAGTTTTATTAGTGAATATTATTTTAAATGACATTGACAAAGAATTTGTAGATATTTAAAATTTATATGAATTACTGCTTTTATATCACAATAGATTATGGGAGGTTTGTGTATGTTAAAGTTTTTAAGACCACCAAAGCCAGCAGAACCGGTGGCAGAACAACAAGTTGATGAGACGTATAAAAAATTACGTTTTCAAGTTTTTATGGGGATTTTTATTGGCTATGCGGGGTATTACTTATTACGTAAAAACTTTTCTATTGCAATGCCATATTTAGCAGATGAAGGCTTTTCAACAACAGGTCTTGGTTTTGCATTATCAGCAATTTCTATTGCATATGGTATTAGTAAATTTGTAATGGGAACGGTGAGTGACAGAAGTAATGCACGAATATTTTTGACATTAGGATTAGTTTTAACAGCAATTGTCAATTTGTTAATGGGATTTGTGCCTGCATTTACATCAGGGATTACCATTATGTTCATTATGCTATTTCTTAATGGATGGTTTCAAGGTATGGGATGGCCACCCTCTGGTCGTGTCCTTGTCCACTGGTTTAGTGTAAGTGAGCGTGGAAGTAAAACTGCTATTTGGAATGTTGCACACAATGTTGGTGGTGGCTTAATGGCACCTTTTGCATTATTTGGTGTGTATCTTGTATCCATGTTTGGATTTGGTTATTTAAAAGGTTATGAAGGTGTGTTTATTTTTCCTGCAATAATCGCTATTATTACAGCGATTATCTCATATGTATTGGTACGTGATACACCTCAGTCTGTGGGGTTACCACCAATTGAAGCATATCGCAATGATTATCCAACTAAAGAGAAGAAAACATTTGAAACTGAATTAACAACAAAGGAAATTCTGTTCAAATATGTATTGAATAACAAATGGGTATGGATAATTGCTATTGCAAATATTTTTGTTTATTTTGTACGTTATGGTGTACTTGATTGGGCACCATTATACTTGAGCGATGTTAAACATTTTGATATGAAAGGTTCAAGTTGGGCCTATTTCTTATACGAGTGGGCAGGTATACCGGGTACACTTCTGTGTGGTTGGTTGTCTGACAAAGTTTTTAAAGGACGTAGAGGGCCAGCAGGTTTTATTTTCATGGTAGGTGTAACAATTGCTGTAGCGGTATATTGGTTAAATCCACCGGGAAATCCATTAGTTGATAACCTTGCTTTAATTACAATCGGCTTTTTAATTTATGGGCCTGTTATGTTAATTGGTCTACAAGCTTTGGATTATGTACCGAAAAAAGCAGCTGGAACAGCAGCAGGGCTGACAGGTCTATTCGGTTATCTAGGTGGTGCTGTGATGGCTAATATTATCATGGGTATTGTCGTTGATAATATGGGCTGGGATGCAGGATTTATACTTCTTCTTGTAGTAAGTATTTTAGCTATGGTAAGTTTCATCTTTACATGGAATAAACGTGGTCAAGAAATTGTGCATTAATATAATAAATATGAGATGTAATAAACGAGTGAAATACATTAGGTATTTCACTCGTTTGTTTATAATATATATAAATAAAGTTTTGATGGGGGATTCGAATGGTAACTCAAAAGCAAGTATTTGATTTTATTGTGAAAACATATGCAGTCACACCGGACTATCCATGGAAAAATCATCCTAATTACGCAGTATTTCGGCATAAAGAAAATCAAAAGTGGTTTTGTTTAGTAATGGATATCACAGCAGATAAGTTGGGCTTAGAGCGTAGTAAGAAAATTGATGTAATCAATATTAAAGTGAACAAAGCATTTATCGGTGGATTGAGGGAGAAAAAAGGGATCTACCCGGCATATCATATGAATAAAGCGAATTGGATTACGATTGATTTGGAAGAAATTGAGAAGATTGATCAAATTGAAGATTTGATTAAAGAGAGCTATGAACTGACAGTGTAAAATGAGGAGAAGTCTCTTATAAATACAATGAGTAAGGAGAATCCTTTTATCATTAAGATTCCCCTCTGCTCTATCATAATGGTTTTATATATTTGATATTTGCCTTTGGACTATAAATTTAAATCACGAATCATTTCAACCATTTGTGTATAAATTTCATAGTAAATATAATTCAAAGCCATCATATGGGGAATAACAACCTTGTCGTAGTCTTCTGTAAAAACAAGAGGACGAGGTGTCGATAAGTCTACAAAGTGAATAAGATGATCAGGGATTTCTATTGATTTTGGTTTGTTTGTAATCATAACAACATCATGGTTATTTTTGAGTAATTGTGCTAAATCGTTAGCCATCTCTTCGGTATAGTAAGCACCAAATAAAAGGATACGATCTGTGGAATCAAGATCTGAAAATGATGATAAACATTCGAGTGAGAGACTGCTTTCTAATTTTTCTTCGCTTTGTAATATATAAGTTTCAAAACACTTCAAGTCACCATAACCTTTAATAAAAATATGACCTTCTCCACCAATCGCTTGGATTAAACTTTGTGCAGCCATTTGTATATCAAGAGATTGGGTATCTAAACGATTAAAAACACCAGTCAATTGCGTAGTTAACATTTTTGACACGTTATGGGCCTCCTTAAAAGATGAATAGATAGCTTCATTTTATAATAAAATAACTATATTTAGCAATTTGCAAAAATGATGACGCTTACATGTTAAAAATGAGATTTTTTTCACAAAAACGATGATTTTTAAAGTGATTTCTCATGCATTGATGTATGTATTTTGCTATACTGTAGTTATAAAATTTAGTGCAAAAGCACTCAAGGAGGAACTTACATGCCTTTAGTTTCAATGAAAGAAATGTTAATCGATGCCAAAGAAAATGGTTATGCGGTTGGTCAATATAACTTAAACAACCTAGAATTCACACAAGCGATTTTGCAAGCATCTCAAGAAGAAAATGCACCAGTTATTTTAGGTGTTTCTGAGGGCGCTGGTCGTTATATGGGTGGTTTCTACACAGTTGTTAAAATGGTTGAAGGTCTTATGCATGACTATAATATTACGATTCCGGTTGCGATCCATTTAGACCATGGTTCAAGCTTTGAAAAATGTAAAGAAGCTATCGATGCAGGTTTTACATCTGTTATGATTGATGCTTCACATGAACCCTATGAAGATAACGTTAAAATCACGAAAAAAGTAGTAGAGTATGCACATGAACGTGGTGTATCTGTTGAAGCAGAATTAGGTACTGTTGGCGGACAAGAAGACGACGTTGTTGCTGATGGTGTGATTTATGCAGATCCAATTGAATGTCAAAACTTAGTTAAAGAAACAGGTATTGATACATTAGCGCCAGCATTAGGTTCTGTACATGGACCATATAAAGGTGAACCAAACTTAGGATTTAAAGAAATGGAAGAAATTGGTTTATCAACAGGTTTACCACTAGTATTACATGGTGGTACAGGTATTCCAACGCATGACATTAAAAAAGCAATTTCACTTGGTACTGCAAAAATCAATGTAAATACTGAAAATCAAATCGCTTCAGCAAAACGTGTACGTGAGGTATTGGCTGCTGATACTGAAGTTTACGATCCACGTAAATATTTAGGACCAGCACGTGAAGCAATTAAAGAAACAGTCATCGGTAAAATTCGTGAATTTGGTACTTCAAATAAAGCTGATAACTTTAAAGGATAATACATTTTAAAGTTTAGCAAGTATAAAGGCTGGGAAACACTACTATTGGATGTTGTTTTCCAGCTTTTACTATGTTGTTAAAATTATGGGGATAAGTACAAAGTGACGATATTCTGTCTTTATGATTGAGTGAGAATGGCTAATATGATGAGAACTTTCAATGAAGCAATGTAATGAATAAGATTGGAATATAAAAAGATTTTGTACATACATAGTAGTTATATCGATTGTAGTTAACTTTAGGTGTAAACATTTTATATCATGCTTTAAAACTTTGATATGAAGCGATTGATTATAATGTCGGTTGCAACAATCCATAACGCTTAAATAAGAATGAGACGTATCAGATAACGTTATCTTAGTGATGTTGATTGGGCAAATGAAATTGAGAGGACAAACCCTTTATTTGTGATTTGTATTTTGTGTTTGTTTTCTATGATCCGATCGCTCAATCTGACAGACGCTATATTCTTTAGAAGTCATAAATAATACGTTTTGCAATTTGAAAAAAAGTACATTATAATGCCCTTAAATATGATATTCTAGGGTTATAAGAGATGGAAAGGGAGTTCTGAAACATGGCACAAGAAGTGATTAAAATAAGAGGTGGCCAAAAGTTAAAGGGTAAGGTTGAAATCAGTGGTGCCAAAAATAGTTCTGTTGCAATCATTCCAGCAGCATTAATGGCTGAATCTCCTGTGACATTAGATGGTTTACCCAAAATCTCTGATGTTGAGACGTTAGTCAGCTTGCTTGAGGACTTAAACATTCATACCCATTTAGAAGAGACAACTTTAAGTATTGATCCAACACATATTGAAAATGCCCCTTTACCTAATAATAAAGTGGAATCTTTACGTGCTTCGTATTATATGATGGGCGCAATGCTTGGTCGATTTAAGAAGTGTGTTATTGGCTTACCGGGTGGTTGTCCATTAGGTCCGAGACCGATTGACCAACATATTAAAGGTTTCAAAGCACTAGGTGCAAAAATCGACGAATCCAATGAAACATCAATGAAATTAGAAGCGGAACGTTTGATAGGAACAAATATTTATTTAGATATTGTTAGTGTTGGAGCGACAATTAATATTATGCTAGCTGCAACACGTGCAGAAGGGCAGACACTCATTGAAAATGCAGCTAAGGAGCCAGAAGTTGTAGATGTTGCGAACTTTTTAAACAGTATGGGCGCAAAAATTACTGGTGCAGGTACAAGTACGATTAAAATTACAGGTGTTGCACATTTATCTGGCAGCAGACATGCTATTATACCAGACCGTATTGAAGCGGGAACGTATATGTGTATTGCAGCAGCGAGTGGCGAAGAATTATATATCGACAACATTATTCCTGAACATGTTGAGCCGCTGACGGTGAAGTTGAAGGAGTTGGGTGTTACAGTTAAGACGGGTGATGACTATATGATTGTTAAGTCATCAGCACCTTACCAAAATGTTGATATTAAAACACTTGTCTACCCGGGCTTTGCGACAGACTTACAGCAACCGATTACCCCACTCCTCTTTTTAGCGCAGGGACCAAGTTTTGTGACTGAGACAATATATCCAGAACGTTTTAAGCATGTTCCAGAGTTACAAAATATGAATGCAGCAATAACGGCTGATCAAGGGACAGCAACGATTAAACCCTCTCAGTTGACTGGTGCGGATGTATATGCCAGTGATTTACGTGCTGGTGCTTGTTTGATTATCGCAGGTCTGATTGCAGATGGTGTAACAACGATTTATAATGTTCGTCATATTTATCGAGGTTATTCGAATATTGTTAATACTTTGAAGTCACTAGGTGCTGATATTTGGACAGAATATGTAGACTAAGTGTATGTTTTGTTATCACAACCGTTAATCAAAAGAGGTGATGACCATGGAAGTTTGTCCATATATTGAGGAAACATTTAAAATTTTAGGACGTAGCTGGAATGGTTTGATTTTACATTATTTATCAAAATGTCCGGAAAATCGAGCGCATTTTTCTGATATTAAACGAGATCTTAAACCTATAACAAATCGTGCGTTATCTTTAAAATTGGCTGAGTTAGCTGATGCACAATTTTTAGTGAAAGAGATTATATCAGAAAATCCCCCGTCTGTTTGTTACTATTTAACAGAAAAAGGTGCGACTTTAGCACACGCACTCGAACCACTAGAAGATTGGGCACATCATTACATGGAATTACCTGATCATTCATAGCATGTCTGCTGTGTGCAAAAAATAAAAAATGTTAACAAAGCTGATGGCACATTCTGTCATTAGCTTTTTTGATCATCACCGCATGTAGATGAGCAGTTGAAGTTTCATAAGATTATAAAAAGGTTATACTACTAATATGATAATAAGTAGAAAGGCTGTGTGTTTATGAGACGTAATATTAAGCAATATATTAATGGTGAATGGATGGATAGTGCGAGCGGTGAAACAATCGATGTCATTAATCCAGCAACTGAGGAAGTATTTGGTGTCATTGCAAAAGGCAACAAAGAGGACGTCGATAAAGCCGTACAAGCAGCTAAAGATGTATATATAACATTTCGTAATACACCGGTTAAAGAGCGACAAGAAATGTTAGGTCGTATTGTTGAAGCGTATAAAGCACGCAAAGAAGATCTAATAGAAGCGATGACCTTAGAATTAGGATCGCCCGTTACAAAATCTGAGCAAGTACACTATCAAAGTGGTTTGAAACACTTTCAAGCAGCTTATGATGCGCTAGAAAACTTTGAGTTTGAGGAGCGCCGAGGAAATAATTTAGTTATTAAAGAAGCTATTGGTGTAGCAGGGCTTGTAACACCATGGAACTTTCCGACGAATCAAACTTCATTAAAACTTGCGGCTGCTTTTGCTGCTGGTTCACCAGTCGTATTAAAACCTTCAGAATTAACACCATTTGCGGCTATAATATTAGCTGAAATATTTGATGAAGCAGGCGTACCTAAAGGTGTGTTTAACCTTGTGAATGGTGACGGAGAAGGTGTGGGGACACCATTGAGCCAACATCGAGATGTGCGTATGATGTCCTTTACAGGTTCTGGCGGTACAGGTTCTAAAATTATGGAACAAGCAAGTAAGGATTTTAAAAAAGTGTCACTTGAACTAGGAGGAAAGTCACCATTTATTATATTAGATGATGCAGACTTAGACGAAGCGGTTCAAGCAGCTGTTGCAAAAGTTGTAAATAACACAGGGCAAGTATGTACGGCAGGGACAAGAACGCTTGTGCCAGAGCAATTGAAAGAAGCATTTTTAGAAAAAGCAAAAGCAGAGATGGAGAATGTTAAAGTGGGTGATCCACAGCAAGCAGAGACAGAGGTCGGTCCAATTGTAAGTGAAAAGCAATATAATCAAGTTCAATCGTATATCCAAAAAGGTATAGATGAAGGTGCGACATTGGTTTCAGGAGGTTTAGGCAAACCAGATGGCATAGAGAAAGGTTATTTTGCACAACCTACTATTTTTGCTGATGTGGTCAATAGTATGACGATTGCACAAGAAGAGATTTTTGGTCCTGTGATGTCAGTGATCACTTATAAAACTTTAGATGAAGCTATTGCTATCGCAAACGATACTAAATATGGTTTAGCGGGTTATGTATTTGGAAGAGATAAAGAAGTATTAAGAAAGGTAGCACGTAGCATTGAAGCAGGGATGTTAGTTATTAATGAATCAGAACGCACACCGGATTTACCGTTTGGTGGTTATAAACAATCTGGTATTGGTCGTGAATGGGGCGACTATGGTATCGAGGAGTTTTTAGAAGTAAAATCTATTACAGGTTATTACAATTAAATGACGGTTCACATACAAATGTTGTGAAAATTTAAAGAGTAAGAGTGGAAATGGAATCTTTAAGTTTATTTGGGTTTCAATTCCACTCTTTATTTGAGTAGGTTTAACATATTAGAGGACAATAAAATAATATGCTTTTGACGATAAAAACCTTTAATACACATATCGTTAATAATGACTATATTATACATATGAGGGTGTTTTAAGCGGTATGATCTGAAAAAATAAAATATAACGGAATCATTACAAAATGTCATATTTGAGTGATATCCTTCTAAGATTTCCAAAAATTTGTTTGCCATATTAAGCGTGCTATTGTATGTTATGTTACATAGTCAATAATAAATTTTTAATGAAATGAGTGTGTTACATGTCTACAAGGGATACTAGGGAGAGGACTTCACCACAGTATGAATCATTCCATGAGTTATACAAGAACAATACGACAAAAGCCCTGACAGAAAAAGCAAAGGCATTAAAACTAGTCAATTATAGTAAGTTGAATAAAAAAGAACTTGTTTTAGCTATTATGGAAGCGCAAATGGAAAAAGATGGTAATTATTACATGGAAGGTATCTTAGATGATATTCAGCCAGATGGATATGGTTTTTTAAGAACTGTAAACTATTCCAAAGGAGAAAAGGATATTTACATTTCTGCCAGTCAAATCAGACGTTTTGAAATTAAACTCGGTGATAAAGTGACTGGAAAAGTTCGAAAGCCTAAAGAAAATGAAAAATATTATGGCTTATTACAAGTTGATTTTGTTAATGATCAAAATGCAGAGGAAGTCAAAAAGCGACCACACTTCCAAGCTTTAACGCCCCTCTATCCAGAAGAACGTATTAAGTTAGAAACGAATCCTCATAATTATTCAACCCGTGTTATGGATCTTGTGACGCCAATTGGTCTTGGACAACGTGGCTTAATTGTTGCACCACCTAAAGCGGGGAAAACCTCATTATTAAAAGAAATTGCAAATGCTATTGTAGCGAATAAACCAAGTGCAAAATTATTTATTTTGCTTGTTGGGGAACGCCCAGAAGAAGTTACAGACTTAGAGCGTTCCGTTGACGAAGCAGAAGTCGTACATTCTACATTTGATGAACATCCAAAACATCACGTGAAAGTAGCAGAGTTGTTATTGGAGCGTGCAAAGCGATTAGTTGAAATCGGTGAAGACGTTATTATTCTGATGGATTCTATTACGCGACTAGCACGTGCATATAATCTCGTTGTTCCGCCAAGTGGTAGAACATTATCCGGTGGTTTGGATCCGGCTTCATTACATGGACCTAAAGCGTTTTTTGGCGCGGCACGTAATATAGAAGCAGGTGGTAGTTTGACCATTCTAGCAACGGCGCTTGTAGATACAGGTTCACGCATGGATGATATGATTTATGAAGAGTTTAAAGGAACAGGCAATATGGAACTTCATCTCGATCGTCGTTTATCTGAACGACGCATTTTCCCAGCAATTGATATTATACGCAGTTCGACGCGTAAAGAAGAGTTACTTATCCCTAAAAATGAATTAGAAAGTTTATGGCAGCTTCGCAATATGTTTTCTAATGCACCAGATTTTACGGAACGTTTTATACGCAAGTTAAAAAAGACAAAATCAAACGAAGAATTTTTTGCTGAATTACAAAAAAGTGCATCGGAAAGTACAAAAACGGGGCGTCCTATTATTTAGTAGAGGAATTTAATGACATGGGGTTGCTTTTTAAATAGACTCCCTTTATAATAACTAAGTATTGGGTAAAAACTCACAAATAACTCTGTTCCAGATGGTTCAGGGCAAAGGAGCTGAAAAGAATGAAACAAGGAATTCATCCAGAATATCGTAAAGTTATCTTTTTAGATACAACGACTAATTTTAAGTTTTTAAGTGGATCAACTAAAACAACAAGTGAAACGATGGAATGGGAAGATGGTAATGAATACCCAGTTATTCGTTTAGATATTTCTTCTGATTCACATCCATTCTACACTGGACGTCAAAAGTTCGCAGCAGCCGATGGTCGTGTGGAACGCTTCAACAAAAAATTTGGTCTCAAATCAAACAACTAATGATCATTCAAGCATTCTCAAAATATACGAGGATGCTTTTTTTATTGGTATATACGAAAATTAATATTTTAAAACTTTTAATTTCAAACGAAGAAGATCAAATTTTGAGTGAATGAAGTTTTCTTTTATGTGTACATCAAGATTGTTGATATTTTATGATATAATGAAGTGATTTGTTTTGAAAAAGGTGGAAAAAACTCATGTATGAAGCGTACCATTCAGGTTGGATAGAGTGTATTACTGGAAGTATGTTTAGCGGAAAATCTGAAGAGTTAATTCGTCGTTTACGCCGTGGTGTTTATGCTAAACAAAAAGTAGTTGTCTTTAAACCTATGATTGACGATCGTTATCATAAAGAAAAAGTAGTTTCTCATAATGGCAATGCGATAGAGGCAATTAATATAACGAATGCAAAAGAGATATGGCAGCACGATTTCAAAGGCGTAGATATTATTGGTATTGACGAAATTCAATTTTTTGATAGAGAGATTGTAGACATCGCGCAATCACTAGCCGCCAAAGGTTATCGAGTGATTACAGCAGGTTTGGATATGGATTTTAAAGGGGAACCTTTTGACCCTGTTCCAGAAATGCTTGCAGTGAGTGAACATATTACAAAATTACAAGCAGTATGTGCCGTTTGCGGTGCTTCTTCGAGCCGTACACAGCGTCTTATTGATGGCAAACCTGCTAAAGTAGATGATCCGATTATTTTAGTCGGTGCAAATGAAAGTTATGAACCGAGATGTCGCGCACATCATGTTGTTGTACCGAGTAATAAGACAGAGGAGGAAGAGAAGTAATGTTTGACCAATTAGATATTGTAGAAGAGAGATACGAGCAACTCAATGAATTATTAAGTGATCCTGATGTAGTTAGTGATGCGGATAAATTGCGCAAGTATTCAAAGGAACAATCTGATTTACAAAAGACTGTTGATGTTTATAGAAACTATAAACAAGTTAAAGAAGATGTGAATGAAGTTGAATTGATGCTAGCTGAAACAACGGATGCAGATGAAATTGAGATGTTAAAAGAAGATGCCGTACAGTTAAAAGGGCAAATACCAGAGTTGGAAGAACAGCTCAAATTGTTGTTAATTCCTAAAGATCCAAATGATGAAAAAGACGTTATTGTTGAAGTGCGAGCAGCAGCAGGTGGAGATGAAGCTGCAATCTTTGCCGGAGATTTATTTCGCATGTACTCAAAGTTTGCAGAGTCACATCAACTTAAAACTGAGGTTGTTGAAGCAACAGAAAGTGATCATGGTGGCTTTAAAGAGATTAGCTTTTCAGTATCTGGTCAAGATGCATATAGTAAGTTGAAGTATGAAAACGGTGCACATCGTGTGCAACGTGTACCTGAAACAGAATCAGGAGGACGTATTCATACATCGACAGCAACAGTAGCTGTCTTGCCTGAGGTTGAAGATGTTGAAATTGAAATCCGTAAAGAAGATTTACAAATTGATACATATCGTTCGAGTGGTGCAGGAGGACAGCACGTGAATACAACAGATTCGGCTGTTCGTATCACACACTTACCAACGGGAGTTATTGCGACATCATCGGAAAAGTCACAAATTCAAAACCGTGAGAAGGCGATGAAAGTATTAAAAGCACGATTATATGATATGAAACTTCAAGAAGAGCAACAAAAGTATGCTGCACAGCGTAAATCAGCAGTTGGAACAGGTGATCGTTCGGAGCGTATCAGAACATATAACTATCCACAAAGTCGTGTGACAGACCATCGTATTGGTTTAACATTACAAAAGTTAGATCAAATTATGGAAGGGAAGCTAGATGAGATTGTAGATGCCCTTACAATGCATGAACAAACAGAGAAGTTGAAAGATCTTAATCATGGTGAGTTATAAAAAATGGTTAGTAGAAGCTAAAAGGCAAGCTGAACGAGCAAGTGTCGAGGTTTCAGCAGTTGAGTGGCTATTATTGGATTTTATGCAGTGGACACGTACAACATTGTTATATAGAGGAGACGAGTTAATATCAGAGACTCAGCTAGAGCAATTAACAGAGGCACTAGAGCAACTGCTAGAAGGAAAACCTGTTCAATATATTACCCAACAAGCGTCATTTTACGGTCAGACATTTTTTGTTGATGAGCGTGTTTTAATCCCTCGCCCTGAAACAGAAGAAGTAGTTGAATATTTTTTAGGAATTTGTCCCAATTCTGGCGTTGTAGCAGATATTGGAACGGGTTCAGGTGCTATTGCATTGACGATTAAAAATGAAAAAAAAGATTTAGACGTTATTGCGTCAGATATTTCATTAGATGCTTTGTCTGTGGCAAAATATAATGCACAGCATTTCCACACAAATGTGACTTTTATACAAGGAGACGTACTTCAGCCGTTTATTACACAAAACATACATTTAGATGGATTGATTAGTAATCCGCCCTACATTGCAAAAGAAGAAGTTGCAGTCATGGGAACAAATGTGATAAAGCATGAACCTCATCTTGCATTATTTGCAGATGAATCGGGATATGCCATTTATGATAAAATATTAAAAGATTTACCCTATGTCATGAATGCTAACGCACCGATTGTTTTTGAAATAGGATATCAACAAGGAGATACCTTGATGGCTATGATAAAGTCGCGTTATCCGGATTTAAAGCCTCAAGTTTTAAATGACATTAATGGTCATGCACGTATATTACATATGAACTGGTTCTGATAATCGTTTTTTATTAAAAATTATAAATATGGGATTCTTGTACATTAGGAGGAGAAGATAACAGATTTGAAACAGTGCATGTACGTATCATAAACTTTTCAAATGGAGTGTCTTGAATTCAATATGTAATAAGGTTATGTATGGAAACATTCATCTGTGCATAACCTTTTATTTTGCAGTAAAATAGAGTCCAAGGAAAGGTGTTGAATGATATGAAAACAGAGATTTGGGATGTTCGTGCTTATACAACACAATTAGCAGATTACCCCCGTTTATCAGAAATTATTGAAACATATAGACGTGGAGGCTTAGTTGCATTACCTACTGAAACAGTGTATGGATTAGGTGCCAATGCTTTAGATGAGAGTGCAGTACAAAAAATTTATCAAGCAAAAGGGCGTCCTTCTGATAACCCTCTCATTGTTCATATTTATGATTCAGAGCAGCTCAAAGATTTTGTAACTGAAATACCGGAAGCGACAGAAAAGTTGATGGAGGCTTTTTGGCCAGGACCTATTACATTTATATTACCATTGAAACCGGGTTTTTTATGTAACAGTGTGACAGGAGGGCTCAATTCAGTTGCAGTGAGAATGCCAAGTCATCCAGTTGCGCGAGAATTATTGAAGTTAGTAGATCTTCCTATTGCTGCACCGAGTGCAAACCTAAGCGGACGTCCATCACCAACAACTTTTGAACACGTATATCATGATTTGAATGGTCGTATTGATGGTGTGATACATTCAACACAGAGTGAAGCTGGATTAGAAAGTACAGTATTGGATTGTCGTACATTTCCGTACCGTGTTGCGAGACCGGGGACAATTACACGGAATATGCTCAATGATATTTTACCTAATGCAGTAGATGAAGTGCGTTCAGAAGATATGGAGAAACCTATTGCACCGGGGATGAAATATAAACACTATGCACCTGAAACACCAATAGCCATTTTCGAGAACTTAGAACATTCGATTAATGCGTTGAGATATAAAGAATGGTCACATATTGTATTTATCGTCCCTAAATCATTCATACCATTGTTGCCAGAAGAAGCATATACTATTATCTTAAGTGATACTGAAGAAGATATACAGCAAGCCAATTATAATTTATACGATGCATTACATAAAGTTGATCAACTTGTAGATGTTGAACAAGCCTATATTTACGGTTATCCACATCATGAAGAAGCTGAAGCCTTACGCAATCGTATGTGTAAAGCCGCAAATTACCAATATGTAGAGGGTGAATTATAATGAAAATTGTATTTGTTTGTACAGGTAATACATGCCGTAGTCCAATGGCAGAAGGAATTGCACGTGCGCTTTTACCTCAGCATAATATTATATCCAGAGGCTTGATGGCACAACAAGGTATGCGTGTTTCTGCACATGCTCAAACATTATTAAGTGCCGGGGATTATGATGTGCCACAAGGTTCAGAACCATTTACTGAGGATGACAGTCGAGCAGACTTAATATTGACTATGACTTCAGGACATAAGCAACATATTCGCATGATTTATGGAGATGATGTCCGTGTTGCAACATTGAGTGAATATGTGGGCACAACTTATGAAGTGTCGGATCCCTATGGTGGAAGTTATGAAATGTACAAAGAAACATTTGACCAATTGACAGCGCTTATTAGTCAGTTGGCAAAACAATTAGATATGCAATAAAATTAAGTAATCAGTATAAGTCATAGAAAAAATAAGTTATAATAGTAAACATACAGCATGTAAGAAGAGTGTCTAATAGCTGTATGTTTTGAGTCATACATAATCATAAGGAGGTCATGGTAATGGAAGACTTTAACCAGTTATTAGATGAACTCAAGTCAAAATCTTTCTTTGGTAATGGAGAGCTATGTGTGATTGGGTGTTCGACTTCTGAAGTACAAGGCAATCGTATTGGAACTGCGGGTTCACTAGATATTGCAAAAGAAATTTATGAAGCACTTGTACAAGTGCAGCATGAAACAGGTGTTGTTTTTGCGTATCAAGGTTGTGAACATATTAATCGTGCATTAACAATTGAGCGTAAAGATTTTAACCCGTATGTGATGGAACAAGTGTCTGTTGTTCCAGACACGCATGCAGGAGGATCATTAGCCACATATGCATATCGTCATATGAAAGATCCAATTGTCGTAGAGTTTATCTGTGCGGACAAAGGGATTGATATTGGTCAGACGCTCATTGGTATGCATCTTAAACATGTTGCAGTACCTGTTCGTACCTCTATTAAGAGAATAGGTGAAGCAATCGTCACAGTTGCAACAAGTCGACCGAAGAAGATTGGTGGCGAACGTGCAAAATATCAACTTTAATAGAAAAGAGGGAACTGTCTATGTCATTTATTGCAAAACAAGATCAATCTGTTTTTGATGCAATCCAGAAAGAATTCAATCGTCAAAATAACAACATTGAATTGATTGCTTCTGAAAACTTTGTCTCGGAAGCTGTTATGGAAGCACAAGGGTCTGTAATGACTAATAAATACGCTGAAGGTTATCCGGGGCGTCGTTATTATGGTGGGTGTAGCTTTGTTGATGAAACAGAGACATTAGCAATTGAACGTGCTAAAAAATTGTTTAACGCAGAACACGTTAATGTACAGCCTCATTCAGGTTCACAAGCGAATATGGCGGTATATTTAGTGGCATTAGAACATGGAGATACAGTTTTAGGTATGAACTTGAGTCATGGAGGTCATTTAACACATGGTTCACCCGTTAACTTTAGTGGGAAGTTCTATAACTTTGTTGAGTATGGTGTGACAAAAGATGAAGAGCGTATTGACTATGAAGAAGTTCGTAAGCTCGCTAAAAAACATCAACCGAAACTGATTGTAGCAGGGGCATCGGCATATTCTCGTACAATTGATTTTAAAATCTTCAAAGAGATTGCGGATGAAGTGGGTGCAAAACTCATGGTTGATATGGCACATATTGCAGGTTTAGTAGCAGCAGGATTACACCAAAATCCAGTTGAATATGCTGACTTTGTGACAACAACGACACATAAAACACTACGTGGACCACGCGGGGGTATGATTCTTTGTAAAGCAGAATATCAAAAGGAAATTGATAAAACAATCTTCCCTGGTATTCAAGGAGGACCACTGGAGCATGTTATTGCAGCCAAAGCAGTTGCATTTGGTGAAGCACTACAACCAGACTTCAAGCAGTATCAAGCACAAGTGGTTAAAAATGCTCAAACACTTGCAGAGACATTACAAGAGAATGGTTTTCGTATTGTATCAGGTGGAACGGATAATCATTTAGTTGCAGTAGATGTTAAAGGTTCTGTGGGTATTACAGGAAAAGTAGCAGAACATGTATTAGATGAGGTAGGTATTACTTGCAATAAAAATACGATTCCATTTGATCAGGAGAAACCTTTTGTGACTAGTGGTATTCGACTTGGTACACCAGCAGCAACAACACGTGGCTTTGACGAAAAAGCTTTTGCAGAAGTCGCACATATTATAAGTGACGTTCTTAAAAATCATGAAGACAAAAATGTTTTAGACAAAGCGAAGCAGCGTGTCAAAGCATTGACTGAACAATTCCCTTTATATAATAAATAGGACAAAATGGAGGATACACAACAATGGGCAATGTACATGTACTTGATCACCCTTTAATTCAACATAAATTGAGCTTTATTCGAGATGTTAATACGGGAACAAAAGCGTTTCGTGAACTTGTCGATGAAGTAGGAATGCTAATGGCTTATGAAGTAACGCGTGATTTGGAATTAGAAGACGTTGAAATTGAAACACCCGTAACCAAGGCAACAGTAAAACGTTTATCTGGTAAGAAGCTAGCTTTTATTCCTATTTTACGCGCGGGTTTAGGTATGACAACTGGGATTTTAAATCTTGTCCCTGCAGCACGTATCGGTCATGTGGGCTTATATCGTGATCCCGAGACATTAGAAGCGGTGGAGTATTTTGTGAAGTTACCACAAGATATTGAAGAGCGTGAAATTATCGTAGTAGATCCTATGTTAGCGACAGGTGCTTCTGCTATTGAAGCTATTACTTCATTGAAAAAGCGTGGCGCTAAGCATATTCGCTTTATGTGTTTAATTGCAGCCCCAGAAGGTGTTGAAAAGTTACAACAAGCACATGAAGACGTAGATATTTTTATTGCTGCATTAGATGAAAAATTAGATGATCATGCTTATATCATTCCAGGTCTAGGTGATGCTGGGGATCGCTTATTCGGTACAAAATAATTTGTGCGAGGAGCATGACGCATATGAAAAAAATCATGACTATTTTTGGAACGAGACCGGAAGCTATTAAGATGGCACCACTTGTATTGCAGCTTAAAAGGGAAGAGAACCTTGCACCAGTTGTCGTTGTGACAGCACAACATCGTGAAATGTTAGATGGTGTATTAGAAACATTTGGTATTGTTCCCGATTATGATTTGAATGTCATGACACCGGATCAAACGCTCTCTCAAGTGACTTCTCGTGTGTTATTGGGGCTTGAACGCGTTATTCAAGAAGAAAAACCTGACATGGTTTTAGTGCATGGTGATACGACAACAACATTCGCAGGAAGTCTAGCCGCATTTTACAATGAAGTGAGTATCGGCCATGTTGAAGCGGGTTTGCGTACTTATCGTAAATATGCACCGTTTCCGGAAGAGATTAACCGTCAAATGACAAGTAATATGGCAGATCTTCATTTTGCACCAACAGAACAAGCGCGTCAGAATCTATTGAATGAGAGCAAAGCAGCACATACTGTTGTTGTGACGGGAAATACAGCGATAGATGCGATGCGTACAACGATTGATAACAATTATCATTCAGCTATTTTGTCAAAGCATAAAGATAGGCGTATTATTTTGTTGACAGCACATCGACGTGAGAATATTGGCGAACCTATGTTAAATATTTTTAAAGCTGTACGTCGAATTGTTGAAGAGATGGAAGATGTTGTATTAATTTATCCAATGCACCGGAATCCTAAAGTGCGTGCTATCGCATATGAGCAACTCAATAACCATGAGCGTATTGAACTGATTGAACCATTGGGTGTGATTGATTTTCATAATTTTGCACAGCATGCTTATTTAATACTCACTGATTCAGGAGGAGTACAAGAAGAAGCGCCATCTCTTGGAAAACCAGTGCTGGTGTTGCGTGAAACGACTGAAAGACCAGAAGGCGTTGAAGCAGGAACATTGAAGTTAGTTGGAACAGAAGAAGAAACGGTTTATCATCATACAAAACAGCTATTAAATGATAACCAGTTATATGAAAAAATGTGTATTGCCAAAAATCCTTATGGAGACGGCTATGCTTCACAACGTATTTGTGCACATATTCAATATTTTTTAGGTTTATTAAATGAAAAACCTTTACCTTTTGAAATAGAAAAGTAAAGATATGGCAATTTGTGTCTAAATTGTGACAAAGAGAAAGTCGATTAAAAGCCCTTTTCAATGCACAATTGACACACTTTTGCCCCTATATTATCATGAAAGTTGTATGTGTGGAACGGCTTTCACATTTGTGTCTTACGGCAGAAAAGGGGCTCAAAATGAAACGTTTCTATAAAAAATCACAACCATTTTTAACATACTATTCTATTATTGTAATGGTTCTTGTTATTTTGTATCTGTTATATCATCATGCTTTTGTTGCAGGATTGCTTGTAGGAACATGTGCTTCTATAATCAATACGTTTATATTTGAATATTACCTTTGGCGAGCGCAACAACAAAAGATTGGTCACATATCAACAGGGAATGGTTGGCGATATTTAGTCGCTTTGGTCACTTGTATTGTGTGGGTTTTAAATCAATCTCAAATACATATTATGGGTGTACTGATTGGACTAATGATTTCATACGCATTGGTTGTTTTTCGTCCCTTAATCAAAAGGGGATAGGGGATATTCTTAAACTGAAAAGAGGTGAAATCAAAAAATGCAACATGAAAATCCTATTGTAACTTGGCACTTTCTTGGTTTAGATATTAACTTTAACTTATCTACAATCATGATGCTTTTGATTACAGCAGTCATTGTTTTTGTTATTGCAGTTTTATGTACACGCAATCTTCAAAAAAGACCATCAGGTGCTCAAAACTTTATTGAATGGGTATTTGACTTTGTGAGGGGAGTCATTGAGAGTAATATGGCATGGTCAAAAGGTGGACAGTTCCACTTTTTAGCGGTGACATTAATTCTTTTTATTTTTGTTGCTAATATGCTTGGACTGCCAATGCAGTTTGTTAACGGTCATACGTTATGGTGGAAATCACCAACAGCAGACCCACATGTGACATTAACACTTGCGACAATGATGGTATTATTAACACATTATTACGGTGTGAAAATGCGTGGGGCAAAAGCATATGTCAAAGGTTATGCTAAACCATACGCAGCATTAATTCCAATCAATGTATTTGAAGAGTTTGCATCAACATTGACTCTTGGATTACGTCTTTACGGTAACATTTATGCAGGTGAGATTTTATTGGGCTTACTTGCAAAAGTAACATTTATAGGTGTTGGTTTTATTATCGGTATACCGGGTCTTATAGTATGGCAAGGTTTCTCGATATTTATCGGTACAATCCAAGCGTATATCTTTATCATGTTATCAATGGTATATATGTCACACAAAGTGGCAGATAACCATTAAATAAAAATTAACTTTAAACATTTAGGAGGAAATATATAATGAATTTAATCGCAGCAGCAATCGCAATTGGTTTATCAGCATTAGGTGCAGGTATTGGTAACGGTTTAATCGTATCTCGAACAGTTGAAGGTGTAGCACGTCAACCTGAAGCACGTACACAATTAATGTCAATCATGTTCATCGGTATTGGTTTAGTTGAGGCACTTCCTATCATCGGCGTAGTTATTACATTTATCGTATTATTTATTTAATAATGACACAATGTCGTACAAGTCATGACGATAATCGAGACGATGACAGCTTGCTTTTAAAGTGCTAAGCGCTATTGTCTGCGGCGAAGTCTAATGATATATAGACCTTCGCCATTCGTTTTATATAGTGAGATGAAATGATTGAAAGGAGTGTACAGCATAGTGACTGCCAACTTATTTACCTTTGCAGCAGGAAGTGGTGTTAACATTGGTGATATTATCGTAACTTTAGCGACTTTTATTATCTTGTTAATACTCTTGAAAAAATATGCATGGGGACCATTAAAACAAGTGATGGACGACCGTGAGCGTTCAATCAATCAAGATATTGATGATGCAGAGCGTGCGAAAGTTAACGCGCAACAGCTAGAAGAAGAAAATCAAAAGATATTAAAAGAAACACAAGATGAAGTTCATAAAATCATTGAAGACGCAAAACTACAAGCACGTCGTCAGCAAGAAGAGATCATCCATGAAGCAAATAAACGTGCGAATGGTATGATTGAAACAGCTCAAAGCGAAATTAAGAGCGAAAAAGAGCGTGCATTGGCTGAGATTAATAATCAAGTATCTGAGTTATCAGTATTGATTGCATCAAAAGTTTTGCGTAAAGAAATCTCTGAGCAAGATCAGAAAGCACTCGTAGAAAAGTACATTAAAGAGGTAGGGGATAAATAATGGCTAATGTAGCTCAAAAATATGCCCAAGCACTTTTCGATGTTGCTTTGAAAGCAGAAGTGTTAACGGAAGTATATAAGGAATTTACTGAAATACAAACGGCTATTCAAAATCAAAAAAATACTTTAGCGACCGTTGACTATGAGCCTAAAATCACAGCAAACGAACGTCGTGAAATGATCAACCATATTTTTAAAGGTGTACATCCTTATTTGATGAATACGTTAAAGGTGATTGCAGAGCAACGTAACTTTCGATTGTTGCCCTATATATATGAAGCGTTCGAAGCAAACTATTATACATTTCATGGTTTGGCAGATGCATATATCGAATCGGCAACGGCACTTTCTGACGATGAAGTAACACAAGTGAAACATGCTTTATTAGATCGTACAGGCTTAAAAGACTTGAATGTACACAGCACAGTAAAACCTGAATTAATCGGTGGCATACGTGTGAAAATCGGTACGAAAGTCTATGATGGTAGTATTCAAAATGATTTAAATCAACTTGTTAAGCAATTTAGCAGAGTCTATTAATTTTGTATGAAAGAGGAGTGACATAGATGGCCATAAAAGCTGAAGAAATTAGTGCATTACTTCGCTCACAAATTGAAAACTATGAGTCTGAGATGTCGGTAACAGATGTAGGTACAGTTATTCAAATTGGTGACGGTATTGCATTAGTTCACGGATTAAATGACGTTATGGCTGGGGAATTATTAGAATTCCATAACGGCGTTCTTGGATTGGCACAAAATTTAGAAGAAACAAATGTCGGTGTCGTTATTTTAGGACCTTTTGATGAAATTAAAGAAGGGGACGAAGTTAAACGTACAGGACGTATCATGGAAGTGCCGGTGGGTGACGAATTAATTGGTCGTGTTGTAAACCCATTAGGGCAACCGATTGATGGACAGGGTCCATTGAATACAACAAAAACACGTCCGATCGAAAAGAAAGCAACAGGTGTAATGGCACGTAAATCAGTAGATGAACCATTACAAACAGGTATTAAAGCCATTGATGCGCTTGTACCAATTGGACGTGGACAACGTGAATTGATTATTGGAGACCGTCAAACGGGTAAGACAACAGTTGCAATTGATACTATTTTAAACCAAAAAGACCAAGATATGATTTGTGTTTATGTAGCAATCGGTCAAAAAGAGTCAACAGTACGTGCATCGGTTGAAAAATTACGTCAAGCGGGTGCACTTGATTATACGATTGTTGTATCTGCATCTGCGGCACAACCAGCACCGATGTTATATATCGCACCATATGCAGGTGTGTCTATTGCTGAAGAATTTATGTTTAATGGCAAACATGTATTAATTGTATATGATGATTTAACAAAACAAGCAGCAGCTTACCGTGAATTATCATTACTTTTACGCCGTCCACCAGGTCGTGAAGCATATCCAGGTGATGTTTTCTACTTACACAGTCGTTTACTAGAACGTGCTGCTAAGTTGAATGATGAACTAGGCGGTGGATCTATTACAGCATTACCATTCGTTGAGACACAGGCAGGCGATATCTCTGCTTATGTACCGACGAATGTTATCTCAATTACAGATGGACAAATATTCTTACAATCAGACTTGTTCTTCTCAGGTATCCGTCCTGCAATTAACGCTGGTTTATCAGTATCTCGTGTAGGGGGTTCTGCACAAATCAAAGCGATGAAAAAAGTAGCAGGTACATTACGTCTTGATTTGGCATCATATCGTGAGCTTGAGTCGTTTGCACAATTTGGTTCAGATTTAGATGAGGCAACATCTCGTAAACTTGAACGTGGTAAACGTACAGTTGAAGTATTAAAGCAAGATCAAAACAAACCGTTGCCAGTGGAACATCAAGTTTTGATTATCTATGCGTTAACACGTGGTTACTTAGATGATATTCCGGTAGAGGATATTACGCGCTTTGAAGATGAAATTATTGAATGGACAAAAATGAACGCGAACGACATCTTTACTGAGATTCGTGAAACAGGTGGCTTACCAGCAGATGATAAATTTGAAGCTGCTATTAATGAATTCAAAAAAGGATTCAAAAAAACTGAGCAATAATTGATAATTAAACGATGAAGGTGGTGAGATAGTGGCTTCTTTAAAAGAAATAGATTCTCGTATAAAATCAACAAAAAAGATGAAGCAAATTACGAGTGCGATGAACATGGTATCAAACTCTAAATTGCGTAAGGCAGAACGTAATGCCAGAACATTTCGTCCTTATATGGAGAAAATGCAAGATGCGATTACAGCGATTGCAGGATCTAATACATCTTCAGGTCATCCAATGTTGGTGAAACGTCCGACAAAACGTGTGGGATATATGGTATTGACAAGTGATCGAGGCTTAGCTGGTGCCTATAATGCCAATGTTTTGAAACAAATGATTCGTGATATTGAGCAACGCCATAATAGTCCGGAAGAGTATAGTATCATTGTATTAGGACAAATTGGTGTATCATTCCTTCAAAATAGAGGTTACCAAGTGGCAAATGCATTAACGGATATTCCGGATCAGCCTTCATTCAAAGCAGTACAAGCGATTGCTAAACGAGCTGTTGATTTATATGTGAATGAAAGTATCGACGAGCTACATGTCTATTATAGCCATTATATTAGTGTCATTGAGAACAAACCGACAAGTAAACAGTTGTTACCATTATCTCAAGAGGATTCAAGCGTGGGTCATGGTGAAATGTCATCTTATGAATTTGAGCCTGATAGAGCATCGATATTAAAAGTATTGTTACCGCAGTATATCGAAAGTTTAATTTACGGTACAATTTTAGATGCTAAAGCGAGTGAGCATGCTTCTCGTATGAACGCAATGAAAAATGCCTCTGATAATGCAACCGAAATGATTGATGATTTATCTTTAGAATTCAACCGTGCGCGTCAAGCAGCCATTACACAACAAATTACCGAAATTGTTGGTGGTTCAGCAGCATTGGAATAAATTGATTATAAGGAGGAACAAACATGGGATTAGGCCGTGTAACTCAGGTCATGGGGCCAGTAATCGATGTGCGTTTTGAGCATGATGCAATGCCCAATATTAATAACGCACTCATTATTGAAGTACCTAGAGATGGTGAAACTGAGAGCTTAACTTTAGAAGTGGCGCTTCATTTAGGTGATGATGTTGTGCGTACAATTGCGATGGACTCTACGGATGGTGTTCAACGTGGTGCCGAAGTAAAAGACACAGGTGCACCAATTAGTGTACCAGTAGGTGATGCGACATTGGGTCGCGTATTTAACGTATTAGGAGATCATATCGACTTAGATGGTGAGATAGATGCATCTGTACGTCGTGATCCAATTCATCGTCAAGCACCAACATTTGATGAGTTGTCCACAGAAGTAGAAATTTTAGAAACAGGAATTAAAGTCGTTGATTTATTAGCACCTTATATTAAAGGTGGTAAAATCGGTTTGTTTGGTGGTGCCGGTGTAGGAAAAACGGTATTAATCCAAGAATTGATTAATAACATTGCACAAGAACACGGTGGTATTTCAGTATTTGCCGGTGTAGGTGAACGTACGCGTGAAGGTAATGACCTTTACTATGAAATGAAAGACAGTGGTGTTATTGCAAAAACAGCAATGGTATTCGGTCAAATGAACGAGCCACCGGGTGCACGTATGCGTGTAGCATTATCTGGTTTAACAATGGCTGAATATTTCCGAGATGAGCAAGGGCAAGACGTTTTATTATTCATTGATAACATCTTCCGTTTCACACAAGCGGGTTCAGAGGTGTCTGCGTTATTAGGTCGTATGCCTTCCGCTGTAGGTTATCAGCCAACACTTGCAACAGAAATGGGTCAATTGCAAGAGCGTATTACATCAACGAATAAAGGATCTGTTACATCAATTCAAGCTGTATTCGTGCCGGCAGATGACTACACTGACCCAGC